>JACPWF010000027.1 GCA_016197155.1 Candidatus Omnitrophota bacterium
GACCTTAAACATCTTAGACGGCTTCTGGGTCGACCGCTGGGGAGACTCCGGCATTCCCAGAGACTCTTACGGTCATGTATTCACGCATCGGATCTATCGTGGCCATGATATGTATCCATTATTTAATGAAAGTCCAGTAGCCGGCTTTTGTATGTTTTCTGTTTTGCGTCTTGGTCGTTATAAGCGGCTTCAAATACGGGGTGTAGATGAACGGCGGGACATGCTTTGGGCATTAATACTGTCTCGCCCACTCATATTTACAAATAATGTCATTACAATATTCGTGAATACAATCCCACAAATGGGCAAAGCTACTTGTGGTCTTGTGTTTATATATGTAATTTAAATCCTCTGCTGGGACATGGCAATCGAAAAAAGCTATTAGATTCCTGGTGATCTCGAAACATTCTTTTTCGTATTTTTCTGCTATTTTGGCATCTGAAACTGTAGCAATAGAACTACGAAGCTCGTTAAATGCTTTATGGCATCTTTCGCAATTTTCGTTAAAATGCCGTAGCTTTATTTCGTGTTCCCAAGCCTTTAATTGTTGTTCAATTAGCTTGGACTGACCTTTATATGTTTCAAATTCCTCTCTAGGAACGGCTGTGGTTGTACTCATATGAAATTTGCTCGATTTAGGTTTTGGATAGTTGAATTATACCATAAATAACCAAAATCAGACTATACATGTCAAGTAAAAAATAACGTATTTAAACTATTAACATTTTGCTCCCGTTCCCACCTATTGGGTTGTGAAATAAATAAGTTCGGAATTTTCTCTACCAGACCAGATCCGGAAGGGACACCTCAACACGTCCAACCTGTCCCCTGCGGACATGGTCCCGTTTACGTTTAAGCGGTTTGACTGTCATACAAGCTTCCAGGTAAGCCACGCTATAACGCCAGTCAATGCCGTCATAGTGATCGTGAGCCAAAAAATGCGACGATTAAAACGCTCTGTGGACTCATTGAAGTCGTTGATAAGCCCCATGTGAAGCTTATTTAGGCTGTAAAGCTGATTTGTGACTCGTTCGGTGTTTCTTGTCTCTCCTATGGGGAAATTGTCTATCTCTTTGAGACTTTCTTCTAGTTTTGATTTCTTCATGTTATCACCACGTTATCACAGCCCCATTTTTCGGAGTGAAAACTGGAACTAATCCCTTGCAAAATAACACGTTCCATCATCGCACCCCCCAAATCTTATGCATCTGGGGAATGACGCGCACGTCGGCCAGGGTTTGTTGGGCGAGGGCGAAGAAGGATCCTTCGATTAAAGAGAGGGCTTTTTGATTGATGCCAAAGGGATCGCTGAGAGGCTGGAAGATGAAAGGAATTTTCCCGCCGGCCTGTTCTGTCAGGGCGATGCATTCGCGGATATCCGATTCGGTGGTGGCGGGGGTCACGACCACCTTCACGAAGAGGTCTTTCTTTTTGGCCATTTTAAGAAACTCTTTGTGTTCGCGCTTAAAGCCTCTGTCGCCTGTGCTGGACGAAGGTTTTAAATCCATCGCGATGATGTCCGTCCATTTGAGAACGCCCTCGAGAGCCGCGGGAAGCGTGCCGTTTGTCTCGAGATACGTGACCCATCCCCTCTCTTTCAGCTTCGGCAGAAAATTTTTCAAAAATTGCGCGTAGAAAAGCGGCTCGCCGCCCGTGAGCGAGACGGAGTGATGCGCGCCTTTTTCTTTTTCCATTTTGTCAATTTCGGCCAAAAGGCCGCTGAGGCTCCACACGGAGAAATTCTCTTCTTTCATTTTCTCAAGCTCGTCGCAGTAGCCGCAGTGCATGTTGCAACGGCCGAAGCGGACAAATATTTGGCGGACGCCGAGATACGGCCCCTCGCCCTGGAGCGAGGAAAATATTTCGCTGATCTCGGTCTCGGTGTTTTTATCGCGAATAAGTGGCGCAGGCATCCGGCGTCTCCCAAACGGCCACCTTCACGAGCCTGGCATTTTTGGAGCGGAATTCGGCCTTCAGGCGGTCGTAGATCCGCCGCGCGATATTTTCCGTGGAGGGATTGCGTTTCTCGTTTTTAAAATCGGGGTGGTCATTGATTGAAATTTCGCTGAACTGGCCCAAGACTTTTTTCAAAAGAGGCCTCAGCCTCTCGAAATCCGTCACCACCCCCATCGAGTCGAGTTTTTTGGCGCGCGCGGTCACGGCGACTTTCCAATTGTGCCCGTGGCGCTTTTCCCAGAACCCGTCGTAGAGTTTCAGAAAATGTGCCGCTGAAAACTCGTCTTCTACCGTCACTTCGTACATGATACTCCGTTGCGGCATCCGCCGCGCTTTTTGGCGGATACCGCTGAAAATTCATCCTCCACGACGACCTCATACATGGAGCGCGGCTTCGGTAAACGGATCGGCGACCTTGGCCACCGAATGGATGGGGCTTCCCAAAAAGCGCTCACCGAGCGTGCGAAATTGCTCCGGTTCATCCGACACGTAAAAACGCACGGCCTGCCCGGCGGGCCTCTCGATCGAAGCGCTTTGAGGAAGACGGTTCCGGACCTCTTTGGCCGTTTCCTCGGCGGAATTCACCAGGCGCACATGCTCGCCGACGATTTTTTGAATCACGCGCGACAAAAGCGGGTAGTGCGTACAGCCCAAAATCAGCGTGTCGATGCCGAAAGTTTTTAAGGGTTCCAAATAAATCCGCGCCGCTTCCGACACCACCCCGCCTTCGAGCCAGCCCTCCTCGACAAAAGGGACAAACAAGGGACAGGCCTGGCTATAAACCTTCACCGACGGACGGAGTTCTTTCAAACAATGCTCGTACGCGGAGCTTCCGATCGTGGCCTTTGTGCCGATGACGCCGACGCGGCCGTTCCGCGTGCACGCGATCGCCGCCCGCGCGCCCGGCTCGATGACGCCGACGACCGGCATCGAAAAACGCTCTTTCAAAGTCTCGAGGCTGAGCGAGGAGGCGGTGTTGCAGGCCACGACGGCCATCTTCACGTCAAAACTCTGCAGGAATTTTACGTTTTCAATGGAAAACTTCGTGATGGTCTCTTTGGATTTGGTTCCGTAGGGCACGCGCGCGGTGTCGCCGAAATAAACGATGGGTTCCGCCGGAAGCCGGCGCCGGATCTCGCGCAGGACCGTGAGGCCGCCGATGCCCGAATCAAAAATCCCGATCGGCCGTTCGCGGCCGCTCTCGGCGTGGTCAGCGCGCGCGGCCGGCATATTGAATGATCCCTTCCGCGATCGCGTGGGCCATCTGGCGGCGATAAGACGGTTGTTTCAAATTTTTCTCATCCTCGTCGTTCGTGAGATACCCCATCTCTACGAGCACCGCGGGGCAGTCCGTCCATTTGAGGACAAAAAATTCCGCCGAGCGGAACCGCCGGTTGGAAATGGACACCGAGCGCTCGACCGATCGCCCGATGGTTTCGGCCAGATTCACGGACCGGCGCCGGTTGTCCTCCTGTTTCAAATCCCAGACGACGGCCTTCAGTTCATTATTTCTCAAATCAAATTTCGCGGTCTCCGAGCGGAACGGCTCATGCCCCGCGCGGTTTTGCGCCAAAAATTCATCATCCGCTTTTTCCGACAGATAATAAGTCTCGAAACCTTTGAGCGACTTGCTAAGCGAGGCATTGGCGTGAATGCTGACAAAAAAATCGGCGTCGTCGTCGCCGGCGACCCGCACGCGGCCCTCCAAAGGAATGAACTCATCGCCCTTCCGCGTCATCCGGACCCGGAAACCCGCCTTTTCAAGTTCCTGCCAGACGCCCCTGGCCACCTCGAGCACGACCCGCTTTTCCGCCAGGCCCCTCGAAATCGCGCCAAAATCGTGCCCGCCGTGCCCCGCGTCAATCACGATCCGGATTGGGCGCGAAACAACCGCCGGCTCGGGCGCCGGGGTCGGCGCCGGCATCAAATATTCGAGCGCCGATTCGGGGACCATCACGGCGCCGTCGGACAAGCAAACTTTGCGCTCCAGCCTGATCAGCCTCCGGCCGTCCCAGGCAAACTCGGCGCCGACATGGGTTTTAAAAATACCTTTCGGGCCGGTGAGCAGGGCATTTTTTAAAATGGGGTCATACTGATACGCGAGCCCATTCTCCCGCGCCAGCGTCTCGAGAGGCAGATAGGCCGCGCCGTCGATTTTGGAAACCGGCGCGGCGGCCGCCATGCCGTTCCAAACGGAAAAAAGAATCATGATCCAAAATGTAAATTTGAATTTCACGGCTCTTATTTTATACCATTTTCATGCGCTCATGTATAATGTTTCCATGCGTTACGACCCTTTTCAACAAAAAGCCATCGAGGCCATTGACGCCGAGCGATCCGTTCTCGTCTCCGCTCCGACCGGCGCGGGCAAGACCGCCATCGCCGAATACGCGATCGAAAAGGCCTTCGCGCGCAACGAGCGCGTGATCTACACGGCCCCCATCAAGGCGCTCTCCAATCAAAAGTACCGCGACTTTTCGGTCCGCTACCCCGATCAGGTGGGCCTGCTCACGGGAGACGTGTCTCTCAATCCCGCGGCCCCCCTCGTCATCATGACCACCGAGATTTACCGGAACCAGCTCTTCGAAGATCCCGCGCGGCTCAAAAACACCGTTTGGGTGATCTTTGACGAGGTCCACTATCTCGACGACGCCGAGCGCGGCACGGTTTGGGAGGAGGCGATCATGTTTTCTCCGGAACACGTGAGGCTCGTCGCCCTTTCGGCGACGGCGCCGAATATCGAAGAGCTCGCCGAATGGATCCGCAGTATCCTCAATCACCCCATCGAGGTCATCGTCGAAACCCACCGGCCGGTGCCGCTCATTCATTTGTTTCAATGTCAGGGAAAAATTTACGACGACCCGCGCGAATTAAGGAGAGAGGGCTACATGGGCCACGACCATTGGCCGTCGGGGTTTGGCCGCGATTTTTCCGGGCCCCGGCATCGCGGCCGGCGGCAGTTCCGGCAGCAGTCCCACGAGCGCTTTCTGCGCGCCAAACCCAACCGGACGGACGAGCTCATCCGCCATTTGTCGAATGAGAAAAAACTGCCCTGCCTCTATTTCGCGTTCGGGAGAAAACGCGCCGAGGAACTCGCGTGGGAACAGGAGCGGTTTGATTTTTTGTCGCCGGATGAAAAAACGCGGGCGAGCGCCCTTTACCGGACCTTGTGCGAACGGTTTGACCTTTTGAAAGAATCCAGCGCCGTCGATATGACGCGCCTGGTCGAACGCGGCATCGCGTTTCACCACGCGGGGATGCTGCCCACCCTGAAGGAAGTGATCGAGCAATTGTTCACGTCAAAATTAATCAAACTGATTTTTACGACCGAAACCTTCGCGCTCGGGATCAACATGCCCGCGAAAACGGTCGTGTTTGACGAACTCCGGAAATTTTACGGCACGCACTTCGCTTTCCTGAGGACGCGGGATTATTTCCAGATGGCGGGCCGCGCGGGCCGGCGCGGCATGGACACCCAGGGCACCGTCTACGCGCGCGTGAATCCTCACCAGACGCCCTACCCCGCGCTCCATCGCATCGTCTACGGAAATCCGGAGCCGATCGAAAGCCAGTTCAATTCCTGCTACGCGACGCTCCTCAACCTCTACGCCCAATTCGGCAAAAAACTTCTCGACGTCTACCCGCGCTCGTTCCATTTTTTCCAGTCCAACCGCAAAGGGCGCGAAAAGGGCGTCGCGGCGATCGAGAGAAAATTGGCGCTGTTAAAGGAGCTGGGGCATCTCGGCGACGCGGGGCTCACCGTGAAGGGAGAATTCGCCTCCTGGATGTACGGCTACGAACTTCTTTTGTCCGAAATGCTGGAGGACGGGTACCTGGAAACGCTGGGCGAGTTTCGCCTCTCCGCGCTTTTAGCGGCGCTCGTTTTTGAACCCCGGAAAAATCAAACCCTCGGCAAACTCCCGGGCGCGGTCGAGAGCGTCGAGAAAAAGGCCCTGCGGTATTTGAGGCATCTCCACACCCTCGAGGCGCGCCACAAAATTTACCCGCCGACGAAACTCCCGCATTTTCACCTGGCGGCGGCGATCGAGGCGTGGATGGGCGGATGCGCGTTCGGGGACCTCGAGCGGCACACGGACGTGGATGAGGGGGAAATTATCCGTTATCTGCGGATGGTGATTCAGCTTTTGCGGCAGTTGAAACAGGCGCCGCAGGTCTCCGTTTCGCTCCGGCAAACCGCCGCGGGGGCCATTCAAAAAATCAACCGCGGCCTCGTGGACGCGGAGCGGCAATTACGGAATATGTAATAATTTCTGCAATGCCCCGCTCTCGTACATCTCGTGCGCGATGTCACAGCCCCCGATCAATTTCCCGTCGATGAACACCTGCGGAAACGTCGGCCATTTTGAAAATTGAGGAAGGACCGTCCGGAATTCGGGGTTGGACAGCACGTCCACCGCGTGAAAGGGCACGTTCATTTTTTTGAAGAGCTCCATCGTCGCGGCCGAAAACCCGCACTGCGGCGCCTCGGGCGTCCCCTTCACAAAAACCACGACCCGGTGCGACCGGATCTCTTTTTCGATGCGTTCGACCGCGGGATTGGAAGTCATTTTCACTCCTTCGGAACTTTGGTTTTGAGTTGGACGGCGTGGATCCGTCCGTCCATCTCCTTTTCGAGCGCCTGAAAAACCATCCGGTGCTGTTCGAGGAGGGGTTTTCCCCGAAAGGCCTTCGAGCACACCGTGATCTGGAAATGATCCCCGGTCCCCGTCATGTCGGAGACGGTGATTTGGGAACCGGGCAATATTTCCTGAATCATCTTTTCAATCTCAAGCGGCGCGATCACGCGTGAATTTTATCACAAAAAGGAACGGCTTTGAAATATAATGCCCCCGTGAAGAAGGCTTTCGTGTTTTTTTTAATTTTCGCGCTCGCCGGCGCGGCCGCGCGCGGCGCGGAGGACAACGCCCCCGAAGAAAAGACAAAAACGCTCAGGGCCGCGAATGATTTTTTGAGAGAGATCATTCTCAAAGTCAAAAGACCCGGGGTCCTGCAGGACAAGGCCCTCGAGCTTGTGGCGCAGAAAAAATACAGAGAGGCCGCGCGCGTCTACGAAGAGATCGTCCTCTCACAACCCGACGACGACGAGACCTACCTCATCCTCGGCCACACCGATCTTCTCGCCGGCGATTATGAAAAAGCGGAAAACGCCTTTTACAACGCCGTGCACATCGACCCGGAAAATATCGGCCGCATCACGCCCTTTTACGAAAACATCGCGATTCAAAATCCGGGTGACGACACGGCCTATGCCAATTTGGGGTACGCGTATCTGGTTGTGGGAGACGCCCCGAAAGCCGCCGGGGCCTTTCAAAACGCGCTTGAGCTCAATCCGGAAAACACGCCGGCCCTCCAGGGCCTCGAAATCCTGAAAAACCGCGGCCGTCAATAATCCGATCCCGTGACCCTGGCCCGCAGGGCTTTCTTGAACGAGTGCTGTTTTTTGCGCTCGAGCATTTTTTCTTTCGCGCGGCGGGACCGCCTGCGTTTTTGCCGGCGGATTTTTTCCCGCTCTTTTTGAACGGCGCTCTCCCGTCCACGATAAAAAACCTCGATCTTGTCCAGAAGCCGGAGCCTCGCCAGAAACCGGTTTAAAGCCTGCGAGCGTTCTTTCTGGCATTTCACCTCGAGGCCCGTCGGCCGGTGACGGAGCCACACGCAGGTCGAAACCTTGTTCACGTTCTGCCCGCCGGCGCCGCCCGAGCGCGTGAAACTTTCTTCAAAATCGGATTCGCGGAGGCCGAGTGCGGCCATCTTTTGCCCCAAGGCCTCGAGTTTTTTGGGAGAAACGGGATAAACTGGCATCGCTCTAGGCGGGAATTTTGAAGAAAACTTTCTCGCGGTAATATTTCAATTCTTCAATGGATTCGTTGATGTCGTTTTGCACGCGATGGGTCTGGTCTTTTTGGCGCGGCATTTTGTATTCGGCGGGATACCAGCGGCTGACCAGCTCCTTCACCGAGCTCACGTCGACGACGCGGTAATGGAGGTACGCTTCCAGGCGCGGCATGTATTTCACCAAAAAGCGCCGGTCCTGCCAGATCGTGTTGCCGCAAAGCGGCGCGGATTTTGGTTTGCAGTGCGCCTTCACGAAATCAAGCGCCTCGGTCTCGGCTTTTTTGAGGGAAACCTTTGACTTCTTGCACTCGTCGGTGAGGCCGGATTTTTTGTGATGGTACTTGCTCCAGGGCTCCATCGACGAAAGCACGCGGTCGCTGTGATGGATGGCGAGGCACGGCCCTTGGGCCACGACATTCAACTCATTGTCGGTGATGACCGTTCCGATCTCGAGAACCGTGCACTTGGCCGGGTCAAGACCCGTCATCTCGAGATCGATCCAAACCAGATAATCCGATTTTTGCTTGCTCATAAATTTTTACGCGAAAGGGTATTCTACCGATTTCCCGGCGAGCTGGAAAGAATAAACTTATGGAGGCGGCGAGAATTGAACTCGCGTCTCTAACCTTCGAGTTCCGAAGCTTCTACATGCTTAGCCGGTTCTTTAAATTTCCCCTTCAAACTCGAACGGGCACGATTTTGAAAGGTAAGCCTCATGTCGCTCTCGCCGAATCTACCTGAGACGCGTAAACCCGGCCTCCGCCAAACTGCGCGGCGGATCCGCCTTGTACTGTGGCGGAAGCCTGTTGTCGACGCCCGGCCTCATCCCACAGACGAGGATGAGCGGACGGCAGCCGTTATTAGGCGGCTAGCGGTAACGCCATGGGCCCCGCGAAGGGTACCCGGATCGTGTTTTTGGCGTTTGATTTTTGCCAGGTGTTTAAGGAGGCCTCCTGACAACCTCCGCATGCCACTCACGGATCAAAGGGCTAGATCGATACCTGTCGCCCCCGTTTCCAATTATAGCATAAAAACAAGGCCTGCCTAGAAATCAGAATACAGGAGTCAGGAATCAGCTTGCCTACTGTCTTCTGTTTTTATTTTTGATCGCCCGGTCGATTTCCCGCTTGGCGGACTCTTTTTTGATCTCCGAGCGCTTGTCGGTCGCGTTTTTCCCGCGCGCCACGGCCAGCTCCACCTTCGCGATGCCGTGGTCGTTGAAATAGACCCTGAGCGGAATGAGGGCCAGCCCCTTTTCCGCGGTCTTCACGCGCAGTTTGTGGATTTGGGATTTGTGCAAAAGAAGTTTTTTCACGCGCAGGGGATCCGGATTTTCCCGATTGCCCATGAGATACGGCGCGACGTAGAAATTGTGAAGGTGGACGGCCTCTTTTTCCAGACGCGCGAAACTGCCCGCGAGACTCGCGTTTCCCTCTCTCAATGATTTGACCTCACAGCCGGCCAGGATGATGCCGGCCTCAAGCGTTTCCAAAACAAAATAATCCCGCCGCGCCTCGCGGTTCGTGGTGACAGCGGGCCCTTCCTTTGCTAGAGTATGGGCGGATATGGGCGTTTTGCGTTTCATTTTCTTCATTTTATTTCTGAGCGTCTCCCGGGTCTCCTTCGCGGGCGAACCGGAGAGTTTTATCTCTCCGAGCCCGGAAAAAATCACGCGCCTGTCCGAGCTTCACGCGCAGGCTGACGGCCTCATGGCCGAAAATAAGTTCCGGCAGGCCGTGAACGTTTACACCGAAATCATTCTGCTGGAGCCCGACGACGAGAGCGCCTACGCCAATCTCGGGCGCGCCTACATGATCCTGGGTGATCGTGACAGGGCCAAGGACGCCTTCCGGAACGCGCTCGAGATCAATCCCGACAACCCGATGTCGCTCGTCGGCCTAAAAAGACTGACGGACCCCGACGCCTCTAACGGCTAGGCTCGCCGGGCACTCTCATTCTTTCCTTGTCCATCAAAAGATCGCGGTCGGCTTCCTCGATCAATTTCTGAGGGCTCGGCGGCTGGGCGCCGGCGAGCGCGGGGTCAAAACAGGCCACGCCGACGCTGATCGAAGAATGTTTCAGCATCGGGTGATCGAGCGCCGACGCCATGGCCTCATACATCCGACGCAGGCGCGCGCGGTAGGCCCGCGCCTCCTCCTGACCGGCATGCCACAAAAGAATCATAAACTCATCCCCGCCGTAGCGCGAAACGATGTCGTAGCGCCGCGCGCTTTCCTTGATGACTTCGCCCGCGCGTTTGATCATGTCGTTGCCGGTCTCGTGTCCGAGCGTGTCGTTGATTTTTTTGAAACGGTCCAAGTCCGCCATCACGACGGAAACCGGCAGGCGCGAGCTCTGGCATCTTTTCCATTCCTGTTCGAGACAGTCGCGCAGATAATCGGATTTGTAAAGACCCGTCAGTTTGTCGTGGATCACCTTGGCCTCGAGGCCCTTATTTTCGATCAAGAGCCTGAGAAAACCCGAAACCGCGCCCGTAGCCGCCCCCAGAACCGGCCCTAAAAATAAAATGGCCGGCTCGATCACCACGTCTCTCGAGAAAGCGATCTGGGTCCCCAAAAAAAGTCCGGCCATCGACACGACGAAACCCGCGCTTCCCAAAAGAAAGCGGCGCATCAAAAAAAGCGACAAAACGCAGACCGCCACGAGCCACGCGATCGAATAAGCCGCGGAATCGGGGACAAAATGCAGGGCGCGCCCCGAGGCCAGGGACAAAAATTCGTTGGCGTGGATCGCGATCCCCGGCAGGATCCCGATCGGCGTCGGGTGCATGTCCGAAAAAAGGGAACTGGCCAGGCCCACGATCACGACCTTGTCGCGCACCTCCCTCTCCGAGATCTTTCCCTCGACGGCCCTCCAGGCGGGAATCTGTTTAAAATCCGAGAGGCGCGCCAGGTAATTGATCGCGTAACCGCCGTCCGCGTCCAAATAAAGCGCGCGGCGCGGATTGCCCGCGGCTATCCAACCCAGATCGCCGTCGTAATGGATGTCCCCCTCGGACTTTCCGGGATGGCCGGCCGCCGCCAGAAGCGCCAGCGGAAACGAACTTTCAAAAAGATCGCTCCCCGCGTAGGGACGCACAGGGTAGGACCGGCGGATCAAAAAATCCGCGTCCATGATTTTTTCCAGATACCCGTAACGCGCGGCCGCGGCCGCGATGCGGGGGCTGGGCTTCACCAAATGATTTTCCCGGTCGAAGGTCACGCCGACCACCACGTTGCCGTGCTCCCGCATCGCGCGCGCGAGCTCCAGGCTCGTGGCGTCCCCGCGGTCCTCAAGGCCCGTGAACGAAATATTCAGCCCCACGACCCGCGCGCCGCGCTCTTTCAAATGACGGATCATCTCCGCGAACATCGAGCGCGGCCACGGCCAGCGGGCCCGGACTTTCGCGCAGGATTCCTCGTCGATCGTCAGGAGCACCAGGTCCCCGATCGCCGCGGGCGGCGGGGAGGAAAAAAGGCGGATTTTAAAAAAAGCGTCCCGCGTCTGCAGGACGGCCGTTTCAAGGGCCGGCGAGTTTTGGGCGTAACGGGGAATAAACCAGAAAAAAATGGAAAATAAAACCAGGACGAGCGCGGCGTAATAAGTTTTTTTCATTTCACCTCGATCCGGAGTCGCCAGAGCCTAAAAACTCTGGCGTTTTTTTAGCCCTCTTTGGGATCCCGGCTAAACTTTTTATCACAACCAGACCACCTTGATGTCGGTCTCCACTTCTTTAAATTCTTTGTCGCCCGTTACCAAATCCGCTTTTTCTTCTTTCGCAAGAGCCGCGGCGAAGCAGTCCGCGTAGGACATTTCATATTTCGATTTATAGACCGCAGCGATGCGGGTTAACTTCCAATCTGCATCGAAAAACTGGATTCCAAGTTCGCTCAATTCATGGATAACTTCATCGGCTTCACGCTCGGAAGTCCGTCGTGCCATAGCATACCAGACCTCTCCCACATTAAGAATGGACATGATAAGGGGAATTTTATTTTCATGGGCGCCGGCCATGATTTCTGCAACCTTCTGTCCGGCGCTCTCATCACCGAGATAAGCGATAACCGCCCAGGAATCCAAAACAATCGCTTTTGCCTTTCGAGACATCATCGATTCCGTTCTTTTTGCCGCTCGTCCATCAAGGTTTTTAGAAGCCCCTTGCCTTTATACTTGCCCCGAAGGCTAAAGATATACTCCCGCGTGATGGGCGTTAGAATAATGTGATGGGTTTTTTCATCCGCATCGATTTGAATGCGAGTCCCTTCCTTGATTCCGAACCTCCGGCGCACCGAGGAGGGTATAACAATTTGTCCCTTAACGGTAGATGTAGTAATCATGTATATCCTCCAACTTATTCATTAGTTTACACTACATCAATTAGTAAGTCAATATAAAAACGTACTACAAATAAAATATAGGCTACCTATTGGGCTATCTCAATGGGCGGGAAAAACAATGCGGAAGGAGAGATTTGGCGCCCTCCACTGCGCACTCCTCACCGCCTCCGGCGGCTCACTTCAAATCTCTCAAATGTGACTCGAAAAAAATCCATGCGGAAGGAGAGATTTGAACTCTCAACCCTTGCGGGACTAGCTTCTGAGACTAGCGCGTATGCCAATTCCGCCACTTCCGCCAAACGATGCCAATTCCCTGCCTGCCGGCAGGCAGGCGCCACTTCCGCTAAAAGGTCAGCCAATTTTCGCCGTACGCCCGTTTTTGGCGGACGGACGAATCCCTGTCTGCCGGCAGGCAGGCGCCGCGCTCTTTGGCGGACCGCCAAAAATTTCCACAGTTTTCGCTTGGATCATCCGGCTCACCGGCGTGCGGCCAACGGCACGTAGGATTCGTCTTTTCTTCCCACGTAATGAGACAACGGCCGGATGAGCCGGTTGTCGGACAATTGTTCCAGCACATGGGCCGTCCAACCTGCCATGCGGCTGGCCGCGAACATCGTCGTGAACAAATCGACGGGGATGCCGATCGTGTACAAAACCGAGGCGGAATAAAAATCGACGTTGCAGTTCAATTTTTTTCTTTCCCAGACCGTCTTTTCCAGCTTTTCGGAAATGGCGTACCACTTGGCCTGAGCGGCGTCTTGCTCGGCGAGCGTTTTGGCCATGATTTTCAGATCGGCCGCGCGCGGATCCGGGCCCTTGTAGACGCGGTGGCCGAAACCCATCAGTTTCTTTTTATTCTTCAACGCCTCGTCCACGTAGGCCTCGACCTTATTCACATCCCCTATTTCCAAAAGGCTCTCCATCGCATGGCTGTTCGCGGACCCGTGGAGGTCGCCCTTCAGCGTCCCTACGGCGGACACCGCCGCCGAATAAATATCGGAAAGCGTCGAGGCCGTGATCCGCGCGGCGAACGTGGAGGCGTTTAAGTCGTGCTCCGCCAGCAGAATGAAATATTGATCGAGCATCTTCACCTCGACGGCCGACGGGTCTTTGCCTTTCAGCATCCGGAGAAAATTCTCCGCGGCGTTCGACGCGCCGTCGGCGCGGGGTGCGACGAATTTTTGAGAATGGCGCGCGCGGTCAAAACAGGCGATGATGGCCGGGGTCTTCGCGATGAGGCGGATGGCCTTGCGGACATTGGAATCCGGAGACTTGTCGTCCGCCTCGGGATCAAAAAACGACAAAAGTGAAATCGCGCTCCGCAGGACCGCCATCGGATGCGCGGACTTCGGAAAAGACCCGATGCGCTCGATGAGCTCCGCCGGGATGGAACGCTCGGACGCGAGTTTTTTTGAAAAATCCGCCAGCTCCGAGGCCATCGGCAAGCTTCCAAAAAGAAGCAGGTACGCGGTTTCCTCGAAATGGGAATACCGGACCAGATCGTGGATGTTGTATCCGCGGTAAATGAGTTTGGAATTGATCCCGTCGATCCGGCAGACCGAGCTTTGGGCGGCGATGACCCCTTCCAGTCCTTTCGAAAAAGAATCTTCCGTTTCGATCAAGGCCCTTCCCCCTATTTTCCCGGAATCCCGGGCTCCGTCATCTTCGCGGGGTCCATGATCTTCCGGATCTCGTCTTCCGGCAAAATTTTCCGCTCGCGGATCACCTGCACGATGGTTTTTCCGGAGGCATGCGCCTCTTTGGCCACCTCGGCCGCCTTCGCGTAGCCGATGAAGGCGTTTAACGCCGTCGCCAGCCCCATGCTCGTCTCGGCATAATGCCGGCAGCGCTCGGCGTTCACCGTGATGCCGGTCACGCATTTTTCGGAAAGGATCTTACAGGCATTCGCCAAAATGGTGATCGCAAAATTCAAATTAAAAACCATCACGGGCATCATCACATTGAGTTCCAGTTGTCCCGCCTGAACGGCCATCGCGATCGCGGTGTCACAGCCCACCGCCTGAAAGGCCACCATGTTCACCATTTCTAAAATCGACGGGTTCACCTTTCCGGGCATGATCGAAGAGCCGGGTGCGGTGGCCGGCAAAGCGATCTCCGCCAGGCCCGTGGTCGGCCCCGAGGAAAGAAGCCTTAGGTCATTGGCAATGCGGATGATTTCAAGCGATAGATTCCTCAAGGCGGCGGACACCTCAGCAACCGGCCTTTGGCTTTGCATCGCTTCCCGCATGTCGGTGGCGGGCACGAGCTTAAGGCCCGTCAGTTTTTCCAATTCTTTGATCACCGCCTCGCGGTAACCGCGCGCGGTGTTGAGCCCCGTGCCGGCGGCGCTCCCGCCCATCCCCAGCTCGGCGAGCGATTTTTCCGCCGCCAGCAGAAACGCGCGCGATTTTTTCAGCGCCTCGCCGTAGGCCGTGAATTCCTGCCCCAGGCGGATCGGCACCGCGTCCTGGAGATGCGTGCGCGCGGATTTCAGAATGCCGTCAAATTCCTTGCCCTTTTTAAGAAGAGCCCCTTCGAGAATTTGCAGGGACGGATGAAGATTTTCCTTCAATAAAAGAAGCCCGCACAGGCGCATCGCCGTGGGAAAGGTGTCGTTGGTCGACTGGCCCATGTTCACGTGATCGTTCGGATGGACCGGCGAGTAGGCTCCCTTGGCCGCCCCCAAAATTTCATTCGCGCGGTTGGCGACGACCTCGTTCACGTTCATGTTGAACGCGGTGCCCGCCCCCATCTGAAAAACATCCACCGGAAACTGGTCGCGCAGACTGCCGGCCAAAATCTCGTCACAGGCCCGGACGATCGCCTTCGCCGAGGCGGGCGCCAGCTCCCCCGCTTTTTCGTTGGCAATCGCCGCGGCCTTTTTGATGAACAGGTAGGAATCGATGAAACGGGGATGGGCGCGAAGGCCGCTCACGGGAAAATTTTCAATGGCCCGAACGGTCTGGATGCCGTAATAAACGGACGCCGGGATCGCGTGCGACCCCAGCGAATCTTTTTCGACGCGGGTATCCACACTCATCCCAAACTCATTATTTCAGATCCGAAGGAGGCTCGGAAGCGTGTTTCGAGGAGGCGTGAGAGCCGGCGGCCGTGGCCTCTTTCAACTGATTCTGAAGCCTGGTGACCTCCTCATCCTTGGTCGAAAGCTGTCCCTGAAGGGCCGCGAGCTTCGCGTTCAGCGCGTCAATGTCGGTTTGATAATTCCGCCCGGTCGCGCAACCGGATGCCGTCAAAAAAGACAAAAAAACGAGGAACAAACAGGCCTTACGCTTCATCAAATTTCCCTTTCTTTTCTTCGGTTTGCGTAGATTTGGTAATCGATATCCGGAAAAAGATTATCCATAGATTCTATGCTTTCCAAATGGCCGATGTCCATAGAATTTTTATTCAATTCCTCCCAAAGCCGCGTGAATCGCGCCAAATGTTCGCGCGTGCGCCTGACGGCATAGTCGGTGTGCGTGCCCGTCTTCATGATGAACGCCCAGTCGCTGGCCTGGGCGAGCAAAAGCTCGCGCGCCATTTGGTTCAGCGCGCGGCGCCGGACAACGGAGGGGTCCGGAAAATGCCGCGCCGATTCGGTCATGCGCCGGGCCGCCTCGTGAAGCGGCCGGTAGATCCAGTCGTTCGAGGGGTTCAGCCAAACCTCGGCGTAGCCGTTGTACCCCCAGCTGGACATCGGGGGATTGACGGTTTGATGCTCCGGATATTTTTCCAAATAGCCGCTCGGCGTGATCGTCTTGAAAACGGTCCCCTCCGAATGGATCTTGCGGAGAAGAAACTCGAGCCACCGCGGCCCCTCAAACCACCAATGCCCGAAAAGCTCCGCGTCGTAGGGCGCCAGAACGATGGGCGGTTTTTTCATGAGCGAATGAAGGTGCTCGATCTGTTTTTCCCGGTTGAATAGGAAATTGCCGGCGTGCGCGGCGGCTTTTTCGAGGGCGGCCGCGGGCGCATACGGCTCTTTCTGCGCGGAGCCGGTGATGCGGAAATATTTGAGCCCGGTCTGGATACGCGCGCCGTCGCCGTTGAGATAAGGACGGACGTATTCGTAATCCAGATCGAAACCGATGTCGCGGTAAAACTCCCGATAGATCGGGTCGCCCGGATAACCCTCTTCGGCGCTCCAGACGCTTTTGGAGGATTCGCGGTCACGGCCGAAGGCCGCCACGCCGGACGGGCAATACACGGGGGCGTGGACACCGTACCTGGGCCTGGGGGTCGCGAACAAAATCCCGTGCGTCTCTAAAATAAAAAACCGCAGGCCCTCTTCCTTCAAAATTTGATCGAGTCCCGGATAATACCCGCATTCCGGCAGCCATATCCCGCGCGGGTCGCGGCCAAAAATCCGCCGGTGCGTTTGGACCCCCACACGGATCTGCGCCCTCACCGCCTCGGGACAGATCTCCATCAGGGGCAAAAAGCCGTGAGTCGCCGCCGAGGTGATGATCTCGACCTGTCCGCGCTCCATCCATTCTTTGAAAGCCCTTGTCAGATCTTTTTGATAACGGCCGCAGAAAATTTCTCTGGCCTCGCCGAAAAGTCCGCGGTACATCCGCGCCAGGCCGCCGGATACCGGCTCGTTCGACGTGCGCCGGACCTCCTTGTCCGCGAGCTCGATCAGCGAATCCAGATGCCGGACATAGCGATCCTGCAAAAGCGGATCGGTCATCATCGATAAAAGCGTCGGCGTGAGCGACAGCGTCAGGCGAAAATCCACACCATCCCGCGCGAGCGCGTCCATCGCCTTCAAAAGCGGGATGTAGCTTTCCGTCATGGCCTCGTAGAACCATTTCTCTTCCAGAAAATGTTCGTGCTCGGGGTGGCGGACGTACGGCAGATGCGCGTGCAGGACGATCACCAGATACCCTTTTTCCATCGCGGATTTTCTAGGCCTTTGAGGAGGGTTCGGGCTCTGGGAAAAAGGAAGGCGATGATTCGGAATGCAGGTGCGGGAGGCTCGCGGCTTCATCGAACAGCCCTTCAATGGGCATCCACTCCCGGTCCCGGACATCGGAAACGCCGTGCCGGGGCGTGCGGGCGCGATTCGACCGGACCCACGGAAAAAACCGCCCCGCGGCCGTCATCGCGCCGATTTCCACGAACCAGTCGCGGTCCGGGACACCCACATCGATGTACCAATGATCCGCGCCGGAAGGCAAATCAATATCAAAAGGCTTTTCGGGTCCGTGAACACGCATCACCGTCCGGTCCGCCCGCAAACCCCTCCCCCGGATCTGGCGGAGCACGGCCTCCTTTCGTTCGGCGGCCACTTCCCAATAAGCAAAAACCCACCACGGGTCACGCGCCATGAGGACGGCGCGGCCGGTATCGTTATTCTTCAATCTTTTTATTTTCAATGACTTACGAGAATATTGGCGGGGTTTTTTAGCGGGAGATTTTTTGATTTTCTTAAGGATTTTTTTACGGACAGGCTTCCTTTTCATGACGGCCCCTCATGACCCCATTATAAAACAAGAAACGGGCGAATACAATCGAAGAAGCGGTTTATGCGCGGGACAAAAGACGCAGGTCGCCCACCGAGGCCCTCACGGAAAAATCGGACTTGGGCAGATCCTTTTGAAGCGTCTCCCAATCACGGGCGCGGACGACGCAAAAGAAATTTTTGACGGACCGGGCGGCCGACACGAAGGCCTCGGGGTTATCCACATAGAGGCTTCGTTTCCCCCAATAAAAAGATATGGCCGGCGACTCGTGAAAATTGTAAAGGTAAACATCTTTTTCCCCGGCGAGCTCCTTCTGGACCGCCGGCGTCAGGATTTTCAAATCGTGGCTGTAATCCTGGCTGAAAAGACGCGAATAATAAATGTGGAGCACCAGGATCAGTAAAAACGCCAGCGAAACGCCTCTCCGGTAACGCTCATGAAACAGCTTCACGAAAAAGCAGGCGACCGACAGGGAAAGCGGCGGATAAACCGGCAGAAGATACCAGGGGAGTTTCGTCCGCATCACGGTGATGATGATAAAAATAA
Organism: Candidatus Omnitrophota bacterium; assembly: GCA_016197155.1. Lineage (GTDB taxonomy): Bacteria > Omnitrophota > Gorgyraeia > 2-02-FULL-51-18 > 2-02-FULL-51-18 > JACPWF01. The sequence goes on from JACPWF010000027.1 coordinate 18,161, forward strand.
CGAACATCCACGAGGTGAGAAAAATAATTTCCGGCTCGCGGTTCTTAAGAGCCTTGAAAAGAAAAAGAGGGGCCGAGAAGATCCCGATGAGCACCCACGGATGATACTTGTTCACCAAGACACGGATGTAAAAATAAAAATTTCCGCCGTGACCATCCACCGCGGTGAGCGTGCGAACCCAGGAATGCTTCACCACGGCCTCACTGACGAAGGAATTGTGATAGACAAACGTCTCCCATAGATTCCACGGCAGGGCGATCGCGACGGCGAGGATCACGCCGATCCAGTACGACGACCGGCCGAGGATCTCCATCTCCCCCGCCCACAAACAATAAAGCCAGACGACGGGCAACAGCATGAGCGCGGCGAAACTCTTCGTCAGAATCCCCAGGCCCAGGGCGATGCCGGAGAAAATAAGGTACCGGTTTTGGTCCCGGCCTCTCCAAAAGAAAAAGAGGGCCAGCGTCAAAAAGAAAACCAGCGGCGCGTCGGTCATGCCGAAACGCGCGAAGCGCAGGAAGTGAGAGGAGCTGAGGAGAACGAGCGCCCCGACAAAACCCGTCCAGCGGTTGAAAAGCCTCCGGCCCAAAAAATAGGTGACCAGCACCGCGCCCACGCCGCACAAAGCGGAAAAAAGCCTCGCGCTAAATTCATTCACGCCGAACAGTTTATAAAAAACCGCCGTGCCCCAGATCGAAACCGGCGGCTTGTCAAACCACGGCGCTCCATTCAGGGTCAGGCGGAGCCAGTCCCCGCTGAGCGCCATTTCCTTGGCCACCGAGGCATAGATCGCCTCATCCCAGCTGGCGAGCGATCCATAACCCAGCCGGAAAATGAGGAAAAAAAGGGATGCGCCCAGGAGAAAGAGAACGTCGATGAGACTGTCTTTTGCGGGATTCTTCAAAAAATAAAAACACCGGCGGCGACCACGGTCGTATAACCGCCCTTTTCCACGACGGCCGACTGTGTCACGTTGGTGGTCTTCACGATCTTGTCCGAGATTCTGAAAATTTCCTCTTTTTCATCCCAACTTTTATCCTCGTCGATGTCGATGCCGAGTGTCGAGGCCAGCATCGCCGCCGCCAGGTCCTCGGCGGTGTCCCCCGCCTCTTTTTCCGTCTGGCCGTAGGCGTAGTACTCGCTCAGATAACCGTAAGTGTTGGAATCCGACGGAATCGCACAGCCGATCGAGGAGGCGATGAGACGGCGGTTTTCATTCGAGGAGAGCCGCGCCGTCACGGCAAACGTGATCATGCCGGGGTAAATGTATTTGGCGCCTTCATTGCGCGAGATGAGTTCGCAGTTCGGGGGGAAGATGCTTGAGACGTGAACGATGTTGCATTTCTCGATGCCAGCGTCGCGCAGGGCCAGCTCAAACGACCGGAGCTCGTGCTTATGGGAACCGGTGCCTTTCGTGAAAAACATTTTTTTGGGAACCAGCATCTGCTGACCGGTGGTCGCCAGATGATTCTGTAGCTGCACGCCCGCGCCGTTGGGGGGAGTCCCGGCCATCTTTTTTTAAGCGCCTCCTTTTAAAAATTCAGAAAAAAATCATCCGCAGTTACTATACGTTTCCTGATTTCCAAAGTCAAGCGGCATTGACTTCGTCCCATGCGCCTGATAAACTTTTTTCATGAAATGCGACACCTGCGGCAAAGAGACTCCCGAGGTCCGGCGCGTCGTCGTCGATGCCGGATACGACCGCGTGCTCGCCAAACCTCTCTACAACTGCCCGGACTGCTACGCCAAAAAAGAAGCGGCCAAGCGCCTCAGGAAGCCCAGTCCCTAGAAGAATATCTTTCGGATTCTTTCTTCCTCGCCGAAATGAGCTCCTCTTCGCTCAAAGGGACGGGCTCGAAAATCATGTTCATCTTGGATTCAAAACCTCGGCAAATCAGATCCACCAAAAGATCCTTTTCCAAATTCAAAAAAACCGTCGATTGATGCAAAAGAGCGCCCCCGACCCTGCGCTGGCTGGCGCCCACCACCTTTTTCCCTTTTAAAAGCAGATCGTGGCAGGAGGGCGAATCAAAACAGACGCGGTCCTTGCCCACCGCGCGCCCCGAAGGCACGGTTTTGCAGTCGGCAAAATCCAATCCCGGAAAATGCGGCGCGAGCCCCGCTCTCAACGCTTCGTTCACCGCCAGATACGAGCCCTTCACGCCGCCGGTGAAAAAAGGATTGGGCTGGGGAAAAATAAGCGAGAACGTGAGATCCTTGTCGTGCAAAACCGCCCCGCCCCCCGTGAGGCGCCGGACCACGGGAAAATTCCTTTTCTCCGCCTTTTGGAAATACCCCACCGACCACGACGGCTCTTTCCAAAAATAAATCCGGAGCACGGGCAAGGCGCTACCCTTGGCCTGTCTTTCCAAAAACATCTCGTCGATGGCCATGTTGAGCGTGCCGGAGAGCGGGACGTCCAGGACGAGGCGGACGCGATGGGCCATGTCTAACGGCGGAAACGGAGGTTCGGTTCTCTTGCCGCGCGCACCTCATCGATGCGGCTGACCGGCGTCGTGGAAGGGGCGTCCAAAACTTTTTGCGGCTCCTCGTCGATCTCTTTTTGAATTTGAAAAAGGACGCGGACAAATTCGTCGAGGGTTTCCTTGGATTCGGTTTCGGTGGGCTCGATCATCATCGCCTCTTCCACGATGAGCGGAAAATAGACCGTCGGCGCGTGCACGCCGTAGTCCAAAAGACGCTTGGCGATGTCGAGGGCCTTGACGCCTTTCATTTTTTGACGGCGCGCCGAGAGAACGAATTCGTGCATGCAGAATCCGTCGTAGGGAACGTCAAAAATTTCCTTCAATCTGGTTTTTAAATAATTCGCGTTCAAAATCGCGTTTTCCGAAACGGCCTCGAGGCCCTCCCTTCCGAGCGCTCGGATGTAGGCGTAGGAGCGGATGATCGCGCCGAAATTTCCGTAAAACGATCGGAGTTTTCCGATCGACTGCGGGGCGTTCTTTTCAAAAAAGAACCCGCCGTCTTTTTTTAAAATTCGCGGCGACGGCAAAAACCCGATGAGCTCTTTTCTCACGCCGACCGGGCCCGAGCCCGGGCCGCCCGAGCCATGCGGCACGGCGAATGTTTTGTGGAGATTGAGATGCACGATGTCAAAACCCATGTCGCCCGGCCGGCAGATCCCCAAAAGCGCGTTCATATTGGCGCCGTCGTAATAGACAAGCCCGTCCACCGCGTGCACGGCCCGGGCGATCTCGAGAATGTCCTCCTCAAAAAGGCCGAGCGTGTTGGGATTGGTCATCATGAAACAGGCGACGTCGTCGCCGAGCTTGGCCTTCAGATCCGCCACGTCCACATGGCCCTTGGCGGACGTACGGACCTGGACCACTTCGTAGCCGCAGAGCGCCGCCGTCGCGGGATTGGTGCCGTGCGCGGAATCGGGGATCAGCACCTTCGTCTTCTTTTCTTTTTTGGAACGGTGATACGCCCCGACAATGAGAAGCCCGCAAAGTTCGCCATGCGCCCCCGCAGCGGGCTGAAGGGTGAACTCCGCCATCCCCGTGATCTCGGACAAAAACGCCTGCATCTCGAACAAGACCCGGAGCGCGCCCTGCGCGTCCGCCTCGTCCTGGTAGGGATGAATTTGAGAAAAACCCGCCAGGCCCGCGATCGCGTCAAGGGATTTGGGGTTGTACTTCATCGTGCAGGACCCGAGCGGATAAAAATGGGAATCGACGGAAAAATTTTTCTTCGACAGATTCGTGAAGTGCCTCACCACGTCCAACTCCGACAGGGACGGGATGGCGGGCGCCATTTTACGCCGGTGCGTCTGCGGAATTTGTCCGAGAAGCGCCGCCTCGGGCATTTCCAGAGAAGGAAGCCACGACGCGTCGTTGCGGGAATGTTTTTCAAAAATGAGCTCGGACACGAGGCTCCTTTTTTGCGGCCGGGCCGGCGGTTTCCCCGACGGCTCTCGTGAGCCGGTCTTCGTCCCACCGCGTGCGGTTTTCGGTGACGGCAAAGAGGAATCCATCGGGCAGGTCCGGATAAAATTCCGAGAGCGTCAGCGGGCCCAGTATTTTTTCCCTCAAAAGATCCGCGCGAAACGCGGCGGGATTCTTTTTGATGTGAAGCGCGAATTCGTTGAAAAACGGCCCGTCCGAAAAAACCCGCACCCCTTTTATTTTCAAAAGACGTTCGCGCGCGCGGTGCGCGTTTTGAAAATTGAGAAGTGCCAATTTCTTCAGGCCTTCCCGTCCGAGCAGGGTCAGGTAGATGGCGCCTTTCAGCGCGCAGAGCGAGTGGTTCGTGCAAATATTGGAAGTCGCCTTTTCGCGGCGGATGTGCTGTTCGCGCGCCTGGAGTGTCAGCACAAACGCGCGGCGCCCGGTCCTATCGACAGTGAGGCCCGCGATCCGGCCCGGAATTTTTCGAAGCAGGGCCTCTTTCACCGTGAAAAATCCGAAATGCGGGCCGCCGAAAGAAAGCGGGTTCCCGAGTGGTTGCCCCTCGCCCACGGCGATGTCGGCGCCGTATTCCCCCGGCGGCTCAAGAATGCCGAGCGAAATGGGATTGACCGAAGCGATGAAAAGCGCGCCCGCATTGTGACACAAGTCCGAGATCGATCGCATGTCCTCCAGGACCCCAAAAAAGTTCGGGCTCTGCGCCACAACCGCCGCGGTATCCGCATTCAAAAATTTCTTTAACACACCGGGATCGGTGGCGCCATTTGAAAAAGGCAGTTCGATGATCTCCGCGTCCAGACACGAAAGATACGTGCGCATCACCTGCCGGTATTCGGGGTGCGTGGTGGCGGGAACGAGGATCCGCCGCCTGCCCGTCGCGCGCAAGGCCAGGAGCGCGGCCTCGGCGAGGCTCGAGGCCCCGTCGTACATCGAGGCGTTCGAAACATCCATCGCCGTGAGTTCGCAGATGAGGCTTTGGTATTCGTAAATGCTTTGAAGGGTCCCCTGGCTGGCCTCTCCCTGGTAGGGAGTATACGAGGTGATGAATTCGCCGCGATGCGCCAGGGCATTCACGACGGCGGGAATGAAATGATCGTAATTGCCCCCGCCGAGATAAGAGGCGTAATCATTCGAATGCTTATTCTGACGCGACAGCCCTTCCAACTCACGCATGAGCTCAAGTTCCGAGAGGCCCGCGGGCAGGCCCAGCTTAAAATTCCTTAAGGCCCGCGGCACCTTGGCAATGAGCGCCTCGAATGAGCCGGCGCCGATCGCGCCGAGCATTTCTTTTTTGTCTTGTTCGGTGTTGGAGATATATTGCACGAAGAAACCTGCTGAGTTACGTAAAAGAAGATCAGTGAGCGGACTTGACGGCCTCGTAAGCGTCCCCGGCCAAAAGCGAATCCCATTCTTTGACATTCGAACACTCGATCTCAAACAACCACCCGTCCGCGTAGGGCGAGCGATTCACGAGCTCCGGTTTGTCTTTCAATTTTTCGTTCACGCGCGTAATTTTTCCGCTCATCGGGGCGTAAATGTCAAACGCCGCTTTCACGGACTCGATCACCATCGCGCTTTCTTTTTGTTTCAAAACGCGTCCGGGCGCGGGCAGTTCCACAAACACGACGTCCGAAATTTCTTTTTGCGCGTGATCGGAAATACCGACTGTCGCTACATTGCCTTTGAGACTCACCCATTCATGCGTTTGTGCGTATTTTAATTTAGAAGCGTCCACTCTCCACTCTCCATTTTCCATTATCCTCTTTTCTTATGCGGAACAAACGGCAGTTTTACAATCTCGGCCGGCACGCGCCGTCCGTGAATCTCGATTTCAATCCCCGTTCCGGGTTCGGAAAATTTTTTCTCGACGTACCCCATCCCGATATTGCCGCCCACTGTCGGCGCGAACGAGCCGCTCGTCACCGTTCCAATTTTCCGGTCGCTCTTAAAAATCGGGTAATGCTCGCGCGCCACCGGTTTGTCGAGCACCCGAAAACCGACCAGCCTCCGCGCCGGGCCGCGCTCTCTCTGAACCAAAAGGCAGTCCCGCCCGACGAAACCGCCCGGCTTATCCAGGGAAACGGCCCAATCCAGGCCCGCCTCAAGCGGTGTCGTGGCCGTGTCAAGCTCGTTTCCGTAAAGCACGTTCCCCGCCTCAAGGCGCAGGGTGTTTCGCGCGCCGAGACCCGCGGGCAGGATCCCCTTTTCGCGGCCGGCGGCCAGGAGCCGGTCCCAGATCGGGACGATGAGCCCGTTCGACGAAAAGATCTCAAAACCATCTTCGCCTGTGTAGCCGCTTCGCGAGATCCAAACGGGTTGGCCGTTAAATTTTTCCTCTTTAAAAAAATAAGTATTCAAATCCCGAAGCTCATAACCCATGACGCCTCTCATCACTTCCTCCGCGCGAGGCCCCTGAATCGCCACGCAAGCGGTGTCGTCACTGCGGTCAGTGAGCGCGACGCTCTCCGGGACGTATTTTTCCAAACCCTCCAACACCCGCCCGATACTGCCGCCGTTCACGATGAGGGAATAATCATCGCGGCGCGACTGGTAAATTAAAATATCATCGAGCGTGAACCCCTGCTCGTCGCAGATGAGGCTGTAGAGGATTTTATTGTCTTTTAATTTATTCAGATCGTTCGTGAGGCGGGCCTGCAAAAACTGGAAAGCGCCGGGGCCTTTCACATGAATCTCGCCGAGATGCGAGACGTCAAAAACGCCGCAGGATTTGCGCACCCATTCGTGCTCGGCGAGAATGCCCGAATAATAAACGGGCATCGCCCAGCCGGAAAAATCGACGATCTTCGCGCCGAGTGCCGTGTGACGGTCGTAGAGCGGGGTTTTTTTAAGAGCGGTCGGTTCTTCCAAAACGGTCATCCCGTGAATCTATCACAAAATTTTTTTCAAATCTATATGTTTTAAAAAAACTCTGGCCAAACAACCGGTTTTGCAATCCGTTTTCACAAACGGGAAAACTCCGAGCGGGCGGACGCCGCTTGCCCGGTGAACGACACCGGGATTCGTCTTTTCCGGAATCGAAAGAGGCCCGCCGGAGAGACGGTTAAAAATAATTCCCAGCGGCTCGATTTTTCTTTTTTTCAAAGCCTCGAGGCTCAGAAGCGAATGGTTGATGGCGCCGAGCCCCGCGCGCGAGACGACCAGCGTCTCCGCGCCGAGCATGGCGATGAGATCGATGACAAAAAATTTTCCTTTAATGGGAACGAGCAGTCCCCCACAGCCCTCGATGACCAGCGCGTCGTATTTTTTCCCAAGAACGTCGCGCGCCTTTTTAATTTTATTCAAATCGATCCGCATCCCTTCGAGCGAGGCGGCCACGTTCGGCGAAAGCGGGCGCTTGAGAGCGACGGGGTTTAAAATTTCAAGCGGATCATTCACGCCCGCGCATTTTTTTAAAAATAAAATGTCCTCGGGCCCGCCGCAGGACACGGGCTTCATCACACCGACGCGAATACCTTTTAGCCGGAGCGCCGCCGCCAGCGCCCCCGCCACCACGGTCTTCCCCACACCCGTATCCGTTCCCGCGATAAAAATCGATCTCACATTTCTTCCGTTATATTTTCGATACTCTCTTTTACCACCGTGCACAATTTTCGAATTTCGGACTCCGTGATCGAAAGCGGCGGCATCAAAACAATCACGTTGCCCAGCGGCCGGAGCATGACGCCCTTTTCTCTCGCCGCCAGGCACACGCGAATGCCCCGTTTTTCAGCCAAGGGATAAGGCCCCAACTCAATCCCCGCCATAAAACCAACCTGCCGGACATCGCCCACATGCGCAAGCGACTTTATTTTTTCCAGCTCCTGTGTCAAAAATTTAATTTTTGGCTGCAGTTTTTCCAGTGTTTTATTTTTTTTAAATAATTCCAAATTGGCCAATGCCGCTGCACAAGCCAAAGGATTGGCCGAATAAGTATGTCCATGAAAAAAAGCCTTAAAGTCTTTGTATTCTCCCAAAAATTCTTTATAAATATTTTCTGTAGTAAGCGTCGCTGAAAGCGGCAAATACCCCGCCGTGATCCCTTTTGCCACACACAAAAAATCGGGCGTCACCGCTTCATGTTCGCAGGCAAACATTTTTCCAGTCCGCCCAAAACCAGTCGCCACCTCATCCACGATCAGATGCGCGCCGTATTTTCGGGTCAATTTCCTCAGACGCGCCAAATCCCCCTTAGGCTGCAGCAGCATGCCCGCAGCCCCTTGCACCAAAGGCTCGGTAATAACGGCGCAAATCTCCCTGGCGCGTTTTTTTAAAATTTGACTAGCCTCCTCCGCGTTCGCCGCGGCAATCGTCTTAAAAAGCAGCGGCCCAAAAATTTTATGAAAAAGGCCTATCCCCCCCACGCTCACCGAACCGATCGTATCACCGTGATAAGCGTTTTGAATTTTCAAAAACGTGCGCTTCTTTTTAAATCCTTTCAGCCGCCAATACTGAAAGGACATCTTGAGCGCCACTTCCACCGAGGCGGATCCCGAGTCCGAATAAAACACGCGAGTCAGCCCCTTGGGCGCTAAAGGGATTAATTTTTTAGAAAGCTCTATCGCAGGAACATGAGAAAGTCCGAGAAAAGTCGTGTGAGCGATCTGGTCCAGCTGCTTTTTAATGGCTTTGTCGATGGCCGGCACCCGATGGCCGTGCACGTTGCACCAAAGAGATGACACGCCGTCGAGATAACGTTTGCCATTGGTATCCATAAGATAATTTCGAGAGCCTTTTTCTATAACAGTCACCGGCCCCGCCTCCCAGTCCTTCATCTGCGTAAAAGGATGCCAGTTAAATTTTTTATCGTCTTTTTCTAGTTGTTTTGCACGCGCGCGATTCATAAAATTTGCTTTCTGACTTTTTTAAACGCGCTCAGCATTTCATTTAAATGATCTTTTGTGTGCGTGGCCATGATCGACACGCGAATCCGGTCGGTTCCGCGCGGAACGGTGGGCGGTCGGATGGCTGAAACAAATATTCCTTCCTCACTAAAAAATTCTTTAAGCCTCAAAACTTTAGCGCTTTCCCCTATCCGCACAGGAATAATCGGTCCCTCGGAGTCCATCAAGTCAAAACCCATCCCCAAAAGCGCCTCACGGACAAACCGAATATTTTCCCAAAGTTTTTTTCTTATTTCGGGTTTATTTTCAATAACGTCAAGCGCGGCAAGCGCGGCAGCCGAAGAAGCGGGCGCCGGCGCCGTGGTATAAATAAATTCCCTTGAGCGGTTCACCATCGTTTCCCGTAAAATATTTTTTCCCGCCACAAACCCACCCACGCTCCCAAAGGCTTTGCTGAGCGTGCCCATCACGACATCAATTTGTCCGGAAAGATTGAAGTGTTCAGTCATCCCTCTTCCTGATTTTCCGAACACTCCCGTCGAATGCGCCTCGTCAATGTATAAAATAGCTTTTTTTTCCGCGCAAACTTCGGCCAAACCAGCCAAAGGAGCCGCGTCCCCGTCCATGCTGAAATAAGCGTCCGTCAGCACAAGACGCCTGCGATAAGATTTTGCCCGGTCAAGGAGTTTGGAAACGGACGAAACATCTTTGTGCGGATAAACCCAAAATTTTGCCCGGGAAAGTCTTGCGGCGTCAATGAGACTCGCATGATTCAGGCGGTCAACCATCACAACATCTTCCTCGCCCGCGAGCGCCGTCACTGCCCCCAAATTTGCCAGATACCCTGAGGAAAAAACGAGAGCCGTTTCCTCTCTCTTAAACTCCGCAAGGCGCTTTTCCAACTCCGCATGAATCGCCAAATCGCCGGACACGAGCCTCGAGGCTCCGCTCCCCGTCCCCCATTTTTTTAAAGCACTCGCGGCCTTTGAAATAATTTCCGGGTGATGCACCAAACCCAAATAATTATTGGAAGAAAAATTGACGAGCCTTTTTTTTCCAAAAAAAATGACCGGCCCCGAGATTTTGGAGACGGTTTGAAGCCTGCGGTAAAGATTTTTATGACGTAACTGCGTGAGCTCTTCTTGAAGTTCTCGGGGAAGCATCCACCACCTCAAAACCTAAATCTTTCAGCATTTGAATATCCTTTGCCGGATGTCGCCCCATCGTCGTCAGATAATTTCCGATAATGAGTCCATTGGCGCCCGCCTGCATGGCCATGGCCTGAAGGTCGCGCAAATTGACTTCGCGTCCGCCGGCGATTTTGATCGTGCTCCTCGGCAGAATCAGCCTGTAAATCGCAATGTACCGAATAATTTCAAGCGGAGAAAGGGGCTCCACATTTCCCAGCGGCGTGCCGCGCCTGGGATTTAAAATGTTAATGGGGACGCAGTGCGCCTCGAGGCGCTTCAGCTCAAAGGCAAGATCGATTCTATCCTTCGGCGTCTCACCCATTCCCAAGATTCCTCCCGAACACGGATGGATGCCGTAATGGCGCACCATTTCCACGTGATTCACGCGGTCCTGAAACGTGTGTGTCGTGCAAATTTTTTCAAAATAATCCCGAGAAGCTTCGAGATTATGATTGTTCCGGTAAAGCCCCGCTTCTTTCAGCTCGACCGCCTGCTCTGGCGTCATAAAACCGAGCGAACAATCCACAAAAAGTTTTGTTTCCTTTGAAATTCGTTTCACCGCCTCCAAAACAACCTGAAATTCTTTCTCATTCACGGCTCCCCAACCGCTGGAGACCATGCAAAATTCGGTGGCGCCCATCGCCTCGGCGGCTTTGGCCTGTTCCATGATTTCGTCAATCGTGATCTGGGGATAAACGGGGCTGTCTGTTTTGTAATGCCCCGACTGCGCGCAAAATTTACAGTCTTCACTGCAGTTGCCGCTCTTAATATTGGACAAAGCGCAGGACTCAATGAGATTTCCGGCAAATTTTTCGCGCACTTCGTTGGCGACGGCCGCCAGATACGGAATGTGAACGGAGGGGATGTCCGCCAGCGAAAGCGCGTCTTCGTAGGCAATCGGCTCTTCGTTTAAAACCGCTTCACGGACTCTGAGGATCAGCGGGAGCATTTTTTCCTTTTTTCAGCTCGCGGTAGCGGCGCATGTAGTCGCGCATGTATTGGCGGTACTGCGTGGAATGGGTTTGGCGGTAGAGGCGCACCTTCTCGGGATTTTTCTGGCGCCAGATCCTGGAGCGCTTGCGCTGGGTCTCGAGCCACGCCAGGCCCTTGGACTCGTCGTATTTGAAGTAACTGGGATTTTTCTCGCGCCAAACCCGCATGCTCTCGAGCTGGCGCCTTTTCTGGCACTCGGGCCTGGAACACACCTTTTGGCGGGGCGCGTATTTATTGGGAGGAAAAACTTCTTTGCAATAAAGGCAGGGTTTGGTTTCCATTTAATGATTAAACGCTGACGAAATAACTTTGCGCGACAAGCGCGGCCGCCCCCAGCGACACGCCGTTCTCGCCGAGCTGAGATGGCACGATGCGCAATTTTTCCGTCGCCTCGGGAATCGAGGACTCGCGGACCTTGTCCCGCAGGGCGTCAAAAAAAGTCGTGCCCGCGGACTCAATTCCGCCGCCCACCACGATGATTTCCGGATTAAAAAGATTGACCAGGAAAGCCGCCTTTTGACCCAATCGTTCCCCGGCCTCCTCTAGAATCTTCCCCGCGAGCGCGTCCCCTTTTTCGGCCGCTTGAACAACAACGCCAAAATTTATTTTGTCGGCGGCGCCTTTGGCCATTTCATAAATCTTGGACTCCGGGTTTTCTTTTTGCAAGCGCCGCGCCGTGAGCACGATGCCCATGTCCATCTGCCACTCGCCAGCCTTATAGGCCTCAACGACCGCCGGCAGGGGGTTGTCATGCTGAATGTCAAACAGCCACTCGCCCGCACAACCGGTGGCGCCGCGGTAAATCTGGCCGTTAATCATAAACCCCAGGCCGTTCCCCGAATAAAGATAGATCGCGTTTTGCACGCCCAGGCCTTTGCCGTACCATTCCTCCCCGAAAACGGCGGCGTTCGCGTCGTTATCGACGATCGTCGGGATCCCGAATTTTTCCTCAAAAATACCGTGGATCGAGACCGATATCGCCAGGTCCTCGTCCAGGAGCCCCACCGGCCAGCGGACCGTGTTTGTGTCTCGGTTGAAAATCCCCGGAATGCCGATGCCGATGCCGTGCACCTTCCCCGTATCGACTTTCGATTTTTGAATGAGTTCCTCGACCAGCGAAACCATTGACGTCACGAGGGCCTCGCCCGCCTCGAGTGGCCTTTCTTTTTTCACCTTAAAAATAATATCGCCCTTCAAATTGCAGAGCACCGCGATCATGTCCACCAGGTTCAGGCCCACCCCGATCAAGTGAATCGCCGAAGGGTTCAAATCCACGAGCGTGGGCTTCCGGCCGCCGCTGGAAACGTCGATGCCGACTTCTTTGATGACGCCCTTTTTAATGTACTGATCGACGTAACTGGTCACCGTGACGATGTTGAGTCCGATGAGGCGCGAGATCTCGGCGCGCGCGATGGGCCCTTTTTTACAGATCGTATCCAGGATCTGGAGGTTCTTTTTCTCGTGGTCGTTCAGTTCGACTTGATCCAGGAGCCTGCGTTTTGAGAGGGTCGTCATTTTTTTAAACCTCCGCGAAGAGTTCCTGCGCCACCAGACAAACCGCCCCGTAGGCCACCGCATCTTCCCCCAACCGCGATAAAATGATCTTGGCCGCGCCCGCCGTTTCCTCCATCACAAGCTGTTTCACGACACGGCGCACGACATTGAGCGCGATCTCCCCGCCCCGCTCCACACCTCCGCCGAGGACGACCACCTCCGGATTAAAAAAATTGGTGAGATACGCCACCTTGAGCCCCAGGCGCGTCGCGGCCTCTTCGACCACACCCGTCGCCAGCGCGTCCCCTTTTTTGGCCGCGTCAAAAATCGCGCTCGAATCGACTTTTTCTATGTCCTTCCCGACGGCGTCGAGAATTTTTGAGCGGGCGTTTGGCTTTTTCAAGGCTTCTTTGGCGCGGCGGACCATTCCCAGATCCAATCCCTCGGACTTAAAAAAGTCCGTCTCGCGCACCCAGGGTTCAAGCGCCAGCCCGTCCAGATTATCGAGATTGAGCTGGATCTCTCCCGCGCCCCAGCTCGACCCCCAAAAAAGATCGTTGTTGGCGATGATGCCGCTCCCCACGTCGCCGTAAAAATACAAAACGTTTTCATCGTCGATCCGGAGGCTCAATTTTTTTTCGGCAAGGGCCGCCAGGCTCGCGTCATTGCCCACGGAAACGGGGACCCGGAATTCTTTTTCGAGCAAGCCTTTGGCCGTCACATAATTGCCGACGGTCTTGCCGCGCGCGACGTCCGTATCCCGGATGGTTCCAGCGCCGCGGTCGATGACACCCGAGATGCCCAAGCCGATGCCTTTGATTTTTTCAAGGGGGACTTTTGAGTCCCGAATGACATTGTGAACCAATTTCATCGCCTCGGCGATCACGACCTCCATGTGCCCCTCGGGCCGCGGGATCTTTTCTTTATGAAGAATCGCGGGGCTCAAATTCGAAACGATCGCCAGAATGTTCGTCGGCCCGATCTCGACACCCACCAGGCTCCCCCATTCGGAATTGAGCTCCACCAGCTCCGGCCGCCGGCCGCCGCTGGAAATATCCAGGCCTTTCTCCGCGACGAGTTTTTGGTCAATGTAATGCTCGACGTAATTGGAAACCGTGACGATGTTGAATTGGGTGATGCGGGAAATATCAGTCTTGGCGATGGGCCCGTTGCGGCGGATCACATCGAGCAAGATGATGTTCTTCCGCTCGCGATCGGTGAGGTGGTCACTTTTATAAAGGGAACGGTAGGCCATAAAATCCTTTATAAAATATTATAAGAAATTGGAACACCAGAAGTTATTATAGCATCCACTTTTAAAAATTAAACCAAAAACGACCCTCCGCCGGCGTTTTTTCTCTGGCGAAGGGTCGTTGGGTGATCAAATTAAGCGTCGAAATAGAGGTAGAACTCGTAAGGATGGGGCCGCAGGCGGACCTTGGGAAGCTCCTGCCGCTTGTATTCCAGCCACACATCGATCACGTCCTGCGTGAAGACGTCTCCCTTCAGGAGGAACTTGTGGTCCTTCTCCAGGGCGTTCAGGGATTCCTCCAGAGAACCCGGAACCGTCGGGATCTTGGCCAATTCCTCAGGCTCGAGTTCATAGGTATTCTTCTCGAGCGGCTGGCCGGGATCCATGCGGTTCTGAATGCCGTCGAGGCCCGCCATGAGCATCGCCGAGAACGCCAGATACGGGTTGCAGGACGGGTCCGGCGGACGAAACTCGATACGCTTGGCCTTCGGGTGATCCGTGTACATCGGGATCCGGCAGGCCGCCGAGCGGTTGCGCGCGGAATAAACCAGGTTCACCGGCGCTTCGTAGCCCGGAACGAGCCGCTTGTAGGAGTTCGTCGTCGGGGCCGCGAACGCCAGGATCGACGGCGCGTGCTTCAGCAATCCGCCGATGTACCATTTGCACATCTGGCTGATGCCCGCGTAGCCCTTCGCGTCCGCGAAAAGCGCCTGGTCATCATTGAAAAGACTCTGGTGCGTGTGCATGCCCGAACCGTTGTCTCCGAAGAGAGGCTTGGGCATGAACGTCGCGACTTTTCCGTGCGCGCGGGCCACGTTTTTCACGATGTACTTGTACATCATCATGTTGTCGGCCTGCGTGACGAGTGTCGTGTAGCGGATGTCGATCTCGGCTTGTCCGGCCGTGGCGACTTCGTGGTGCTGTTTTTCGACCGTGATCCCAGCCGCGATCATCTTCAGGATCATTTCACTCCGCAGGTCCTGTTGGGAATCATGCGGCGGCACGGGGAAATAGCCTTCCTTATAGCGCGGCTTGTAGCCAAGGTTCGGCTTCTCGTCGCGCCCTGAATTCCATTCGCCCTCGACGGAATCGATGAAATAGTAACCTTCATTTTCGGTTTGATCAAAACGGATACCGTCAAACACGAAAAATTCGGCCTCAGGCCCCCAATAGCTCGTGGTCGCAATGCCGGTCGTCTTCAGATACGCCTCGGCCTTTTTGGCGATGAACCGGGGATCTCTCGAATAGGGCTTGCGGCTGGTGGGATCGAAAATGTCGCAAACGATGCTCAGGGTCGGCACTTCGCAGGCGGGGTCCATGACCGCCGTGCGGGTGTCGAGGTACAGGTTCATGTCGGACTCTTGAATCTTTTGGAATCCGCGAATCGAGGACCCGTCAAAACCGATGCCGTCCGCCCAGATGCCCTTGCGGTAATCCTCGTGGAGTTCGCCCGTGGGGATCGAAAAGTGCTGCCAGAGCCCGGGCAGGTCGTTGAACTTGAGGTCGATGATCTTGACGTTGTTGTCTTTGATCAGTTTCCAAACGCGCTTCACCTCCGCTTCGGTCGCGGGCGTGTGAACGCTGGAATTCACGACTTTAGCGGGGGCACTGCCGTTGCGGGAAACCGGCTGTTGAAAACGTTTTGCCTTCTGTGATGTTGCCGTTGGTGCCATTGACGTTCCTCCGATTTGAATTCAAGATTGGACAAGATTCGGGTAGGGTACTCCAGTTCCCGAAAATTGTCAAATTAAGAATATGTTACGAAGCAAATTTGAGGGTCACCCCCACCGGGCAGTGGTCGGACCCCAGGACCTCCGGCAGGATGAAGGCCTCCTCGAGATGGGCCTCGAGGTCCTCGGAAATAAAATGATAATCGATCCGCCATCCGACGTTCCGCGCGCGGGCGCCGCTCCGGATGTCCCACCACGAATACTGGTTGGGCTCGTGGTTAAAAACCCGGAAACTGTCGAGGAACCCGTGGCTGACGAGCTTGTCCATCCACGCGCGCTCCTGGGGCAGAAAACCGGAAATTTTCTCGTTTTCCTTCGGGTGCGCGAGGTCCATCGGCTTGTGCGCGGTGTTCACGTCGCCGCAGATCACAAGCCTCCTCCCCTTCCGCCGGAGTTTGAGAAAATACCTGAGCGCCTCGTCGTAAAATTCCATTTTATAGCGGAGGCGTTCGGGGCCCATTTTCCCGTTGGGGAAATAAATATTGAGAAGTGTAAAATCCGCAAATTCGGTCTCGAGCACGCGCCCCTCCTCGTCAAAACGGGGAATGCCGAAGCCCCTCTTCACGGCCGCGGGCTTGACTTTGCTGAGCGTCGCCACTCCGCTGTAGCCCAGGCGCTTGGCCGGATTCCAAAACGGCAGATAGCCGTCGATGAATTTCATCTCGGGTGGGAGCTGGGACGGCGTGGCTTTGATCTCCTGCAGGCACAGAATGTCGGGGGACGCCTGTTTCAGCCAAGGGAGAAAATTTTTTTTCACCACGGCTCGGATGCCGTTGACATTCCAGGAGAGGATGGTTATTTTTTTCATCAAAAATTAGATCAGTGCCTTCAAAAGGGCCGGGTAGTTTTTGGTCACTTTGAATCGGGGAAATGCGCGGGCGATCTTCGCCGGGGGGCGGAATAAAACGCCCCCGTCGGCGGCCTCGAGCATCGCCAGGTCGTTGTAGGAATCGCCGGCGGCCTTCACTTTAAATCCGATATTTTTAAGCGCCCGCACGGCGGCCTCTTTTCCGTTTTTCTGCCGCAAATGATACCGTGCGATGAATCCTTTTTGATCCGTCGAAAGCCAGTTGCAGAAAAGCGCGGGGCGCCCCAGTTTCTCCATGAGCGGCATCGCAAATTCGTAATAGGTATCGGACAGGACGATCACCTCCTGCCGCGCGCGCAGCGCATCCAAAAATTTTCTGGCGCCGGGAAGGGGCTCCATTTTCGCGATCACGCGCCGGATGTCTTTTAATTTGATCCCGTTTTCCCTTAAAATTTTTAAACGCCGCCGCATGAGCGCGTCATAATCCGGCAGGTCGCGGGTCGTCAGGCGCAGTTCTTTTATCTTCGTTTTTTCGGCGACCTCGATCCAGATCTCGGGCGTCAAAACGCCTTCCATGTCCAGACAGCAAACGATCACGGGTTCCCCTTTTTGAGGCAAATTATGACATCAATTTTTATGAGCGTCAATGTGTCTTTCGAACCGCGCCAAAAGACTGTACGCGCACGGCACCACAAACAGGGTCAGGATCGTCGAGAGCAGCACGCCCCCGATCACGGCCACAGCCATGGGGATGCGCGTCTCGGCGCCCGGCCCGATGGCCAAGGCCGGCGGCACCGCCGCGGCGATCGTCGAGATTGAGGTCATCAAGATCGGGCGCAACCGGACGGGACACGCCTCCAAAAGTGCCTCGCGGACGTCTTTGCCCCTGTCGCGGCGGACGTGGTTGGTGAATTCCACGAGCAGAATGGAATTCTTTTTCACGATGCCCATGAGGAGAATGAGGCCGATGAGGCTGTAAATATTGAGCGACTGGTTTCCGATAAAAAGAGCGATGAGGGCGCCCGAAATGGAAAAGGGCAGGGCCAAAAGCACGGTAAAGGGGTGAATGTAACTGTTAAACTGCGAGGCCAAAATCATGTAGGCGATGATGACGCCGAGCCACAGCGCGAAAAAAAGACTGCTGAAAGATTCCCTGAAAACTTTGGCGCTTCCGCTCAAAACGATCCGGTAACCCTCGGGCAACTCTTTCCGGGCGATAGCTTCGACGGCCCCGAGCGCGTCCGATTGGGATTTCCCCTGCGCGACGTTCGCGAAAATGCCGATCGCGCGTTCGCGGCCGCGGCGGGTGATGGAAAGAAGCGACGGTTTTTCCTGGATCCCCACCACGTCGGCCAGGCGAACCATCTGGCCGCGATTGTTCCAGACGCGCAGGTTTTCGATGTCTCCGGCGCCGGCCCGTTCTTCGGGCACGAGACGCACGCGCACGTCATAGCGGCGTCCGCCGCGGGTGTATTTGCCCGCGCGCTGGCCGCCGACGAGGGCATTCACGGTGTTTCCGATTCCCGCCATGTCCACGCCGCGCGCTTCGGCCTTCACGCGGTCGGGCCTCACCTGAACCTCGGTCACGCCCAAAAGATAATCGGTGTCGACATCGGTCATGAGCCCGGTCTTTTTCATTTCCTCCATTATTTTTTGAGAAACTTCCGCGAGTTTATTCCAGTCCCGCCCGCGAACGGTGAACTCGATCGGAAATCCGCGCTGGGCCGTGAACCCGCGCGTCGACAGATCCTGGATGAAGGCCTTCGTGTCGGGAATCTGATTGAGGGCTTTGCGGAACACGCCGATCAGTTCCTGCTGGCTTAAGGGATGATTCCCGCCGGGCGGGATCCCGCGCTGATTTTTGGATTTCAACGTCACAAACAAAATGCCGGTGTTCACCTCCCCGCCGCCGAATCCGCCGATCGCCGCGTAGTAGCGGTTCACCTCCGGGCGGCTCATCACAAATTTCTCCGCTTCTTTGAAGCGCCTGTCCGTGAATTCAATGGAAGACCCCACCGGCGTCTGCAGGCGGCACAGAAACATCCCCTGGTCTTGCGCGGGCACAAATTCTTTTCTCAATGTTTTGAACAGGCCAAGGGACAAAATGAAAATCAAAAACGCGGCGACTAGAACCAGCCGCCGTCTCTCGAGGGCCCACAAAAGTGTTTTGTGGTAATTTTTGGCCAGGCCCTTAAAACCATTTTCGACGGCGCGGCCGAAGGCCGTCGAGCGCGACTGAATCTCCAAAAATTGCGACGCGCGCATCGGCGCCAAGGTGAGGGCCTCCAGAAGCGAAAGCGCGACGGCCGCGGAGATCGTGACGCCGAATTGAAAGAAAAATTTTCCGATCACGCCCTTCATGAAGGCGATCGGCAGGAAGATCGCGACGAGCGCGGCCGTCGCGGCCGTCGCGGCAAACGTGATCTGCCGCGCGCCGACCTGGGCCGCCTCCATGCGGCCCATCCCCTTTTCACGGTAGCGCACGATATTTTCCAAGACCATGATCGCGTCGTCCACGACGATGCCGATCGCCAGTGACAGGCCGAGAACGGTGAACGTGTTCAGCGTAAAGTGGGCGAACTTGAAAACCAGGCACGTGCCGATGATCGACGTCGGGATCGCCAAAAGCACGTTCAGGGTCGACGTCCACGACCCCAGAAAAATCCAGCAGACCGCCGCGGTCAAAAGCGCCGACAGGATGAGCGTGAAGATCAGTTCCTGGATCGCCTGTTCGGCGAAGCGCGTGCTGTCAAAATTGATCCCGATCTCCATCCCTTCCGGCAGTTCTTTCTGAACTTCTTTCAAGCGTTCCTTCACGCGATGCGCCACTTCGACGGCGTTGGAGCCCCGCTGTTTCCGGATGCCGATGCCGACGGCCGTGCGCCCGCCGGTGCGCGACAGCCGCCGCACATCGGCCAGGCCGTCCTCGATCGTCGCCACGTCCTTGATGTAAATGGGTTTGTAAATGGGCGAGCCGCCGCGCCTGTCGATCAGAATATTTCCGAATTCCTCCACCGAGAGCGCCTCGCCCATCGCGCGCACGTTCATTTCTTTTTCGGATGTTTCGATGCGCCCGGCGGGAATTTCCACGTGATTGGATTCGATGGCATGGATCACGTCGTTCGCGGTGAGCTCGAACTCGTCGAGTTTTTTCGCGGAGATCCACACGCGCAAATTCCGCTCCACGTAGCCGCCGAGCGTGATATCCCCGACGCCCGAGATCGTCTGGAACCGGTCTTTCAGCGTGTCCTGCACGGTGGACATGAGGTCGCGCGTCGAACGCGTTTTGGAAGACAGGCCAAGCCAGAGAATGGGCTGGTCCGCCGGATTCACCTTCGCCACCACGGGCGGGTCGATGCCTTTCGGCAATCGAAGCTGGGCCTGGGCAATCTTGGACTGGACTTCCTGCAAGGCCACGTCAATGTCGCGCTCAAGCTCAAACTCGATCGTCACGTCCGCCGCGCCCTGCCGCGTGGTCGAAGAAACTTCGCGGATCCCCTGAACGCTCATCACCGCGTCTTCCACGACGTCCACGACATCGCTTTCCATCACTTCGGGCGCCGAGCCCTCCCACGTGACGCTCACGGAGATCACGGGAAAATCCACGTCGGGCATCTCGCCCACGCCCAGGCCTCTGAACGAGATCCAGCCGAAGAAAATGATCCCGGCCATGAGCATCCAGGCGAAAACGGGATTTTTAATGGAAATATCGGAAAGGGTCAATGCCTGCCCTCCGAGGCCTCGGCGAAAGAGGGGCCTTCCCCCGCGGCGACTAAAAGTTTCCAATAATCCTTCTTCATTTGATAGCGCGCTTCATTGAGCTTGCGGCTGACGTCCTGATCCGTCCGAAGCGCGTCCAGCACATCGAGATTGTTCACGAGATTCCGGCGGTAATCTTCGGCGTTTAGCAAATAATTTTCCTCCGCCGCGCGCGCGGCCTCGGTGAGGATTCGCGCGCGGCGCTGTGAAAAGAGAAAAGCACTGTAGGCGTTCCGGACGTCGAGCTCGGCGAGGCGCCGCCCTTTCTCGAGATTTTTTTTCGCCGCCTGGCTCCGCGACGCCGCCTCCTTCACGTCCCCCGCCGTTTTTGTCCCTTCAAAGATCGGCACGTCCACGGTGAGGAGCACGTCCCAATCGATCCCCGACTGCACCCCCACGCGCTCGGTGTAATAATTTCCGTCCACCTTCACCGTCGGCAGGTAACCGCCCCAGGCGGCTTGCGCTTTCTTGTCCGAAAACACCCGCGCTTCCTCAAGGGCTTTCACGTCCGCACGGTGTTCGGTTTTGGCGAGATAGTCGGATAGATTTTTTTTCGAATAAAGAGCGTCCTCCTCGGCGAACTCTCCCCTAAACGGCTCTCCGATGTAAAACTCCAGCAGTTGTTTGGCCAGAATAAACGTGCGCCGCGCGTCCTCCTCGTCCGCCTCGAGCAGTTTCAAATCGGAAAGGGACGCCTGCCATTCGCTCTGGCGCGAGCGGCCGATCCCGACTCTTTGCCTTAGCTCTTTCATCCGCGTCTCCATCGCGCGGCGGATCGCTCCCAGTATCCGCGCGTCGTCCCCGGCCTCTTTGGCGGCGTAAAAAGATTCGACGACATCGATAAACAACGTTTCTTCGGCGTGGCGTTTTTCGTATTCGCGCTCTTTTTTTTCGGCGGCCGCGCCCTGCATCGCGGCGAATTCTTTGAATCCGGAAAAAATCGGCTGGCTGAACACAAACTTCTGCTCGGGGGTCCTGCGGCGCAGGGACGTCGCGGTTGTCGTGTCGGAGCCCGACGTCCCCGAAGAATCCTGTTCCTTGCGGGTGATGACGTAATGGCCTGACGGCAGAATGCCGGACAGGGCCTGCATGAAATGGACCTCGGCCTCCTCGACCGCCTCTTTTTTCACGGCGAGGTCTTCACTGCGCTTGAGGGCCAGGCGGTAAGCGTCCGTCAATGAGAGCGGTTCGCCGTGAATGGCCCCGGCGACGGCCGGAGACGGCGCCAAAAGACAAAAAATGAGGAATGAAAAAACCGCGCGCTTCATTCTTGAATTTGTCGCCTCACCTTTTATGCTTCAACCATTCGATTAAAATCGGCAGGAAGGAAATCACGATCACCGCGGCCACGACGAGGTGGATCTTCTCCTCCAGATTCGGAATGACGCGCCCCAGAAAATAACCGACCGACGTCATGCTGAGCACCCAGAGGACTCCGCCGATCACGTTGTAAAAAAGAAACCGGCGGTAGTCCATCCGCCCCACGCCGGCCACCGTGGGCGCGAACGTCCTCACGATCGGCACAAAGCGCGCGAGGATAATGGTCTTCCCGCCGTAGCGTTCGAAAAAACGGTGCGTGCGTTCTAGGTAGGCTTTTTTGAAAAAGAGGGATTCTTCTTTTTTGAAAATCCGGGGCCCCGAAAAACGGCCGATGAGATAGCCCGTGCTGTCTCCCGCGATCGCGGCAATGACCAGGAGCGCGTTCAGGGTCACGATGTCGAGTTTCGACTGCGACGCCACGAAACCCGCCGTCACCAAAAGAGAGTCGCCGGGAAGGAAGAGGCCGACGAGGAGTCCCGTTTCGGAAAAGACGACCGCGGTCAGCCCCGCGTACCCCGCCCAGGCGATGAACGCGTCCAAATACCGCAGGTGGGAAAATATTTTTTCGATCAAGCGGCTTTCTGGATGATTTCGAGCTCTTCCCTGGAGGGCTTCGGCTTATGCAGGAGGATGAAAAGCAAAAAGACGCCGATGGCCGCGCCGACGATCATCCCTCCCGCCGAATGTTCAAGCCGCACGACAATCGGAATGGCTAAAAGCGCCACCATGTTCATGACCTTGATGAGCGGATTGAGCGCCGGCCCGGCGGTGTCCTTCAGGGGATCCCCCACCGTGTCACCGGTGACGGAGGCCTTGTGCGCGTCGGAGCCTTTTCCGCCAAAAATTCCGTCCTCAATCAATTTTTTCGCGTTGTCCCACGCGCCGCCGGCATTGGCCATGAACACCGCCAAAAGCTGTCCCGACAGGATCATGCCCGCGAGAAACCCGCCGAGCGCCTCTTTTTTCAGAACGAGCCCCACAAAAAGCGGCGTGAGGATCGCCAAAAGCCCCGGCCGTATCAATTCTTTTTGCGCCGCCGCGGTGCAAATCGAAACGACGCGCGCGTAGTCGGGAAGTTTTTTGCCTTCCCAAACGTCCTTGTCCTTCAACTGTTCTCTCACCTCTTTCACGATCAAAAACGCCGCGCGGCCCACGGCCTTGATCGTGAGCGAACTAAAGAGAAACGGAATCGCGCCCCCGATCAAAAGGCCCACAAAGACGTTGTGATCCGAAACGGAAAGCATGGCCGCGATCTCGGCGTAAGTCATCCGAGTGAGCGCGCTGATATCGGTGATGTAGGCGTTGAAAAGTGAAATGGCCGCCACGACCGCCGAGGCGATCGCGATGCCTTTGGTGATGGCCTTCGTCGTGTTTCCCACCGCGTCCAGGTCCGCCAAAATCTGCCGGGCGGGTTTGGGCAGGCGCGCCATCTCCCCGATCCCGTTGGCGTTGTCCGCGACGGGGCCGAAGACGTCCATGGAAATATTGTTGCCGGTCAAAGTCAACATCCCGATCCCCGCCATCGACACGCCGTACGCGACAAACGTGGGGTTGGTTCCCTGATAAATGAAGGCGGAGAGAAGGATCGCGATCGCGATCACGAAAATCGCCCAGACCGTGCTCTCGAGGCCGACCGCAAAACCGGTGATGATCGCGGTCGCGTGGCCGGTCTGGCAGGACTCGGCGACAGATTTGACGGGCGGCTTGTTCGTGTCGGTGAAATATTCCGTCAAACGGTTAATGGTGACCGCCAAGAGGATCCCGACAAGCGTGGCCCACACCGGACGGAAATCAAGCCCCGCGATCCCGAGCGTCGCCCACCCCGGCAGGGCCGAGGTCCAGGCGGCCGAACGCAGGTAAAAAAATCCGACCGCCATGAAACCCGCGATCGAGACAAAAGCCGAGATTAAAAACCCGATGTTGATCGCCTTCATCGCGTCGCGCACCTCTTCTTTGGTGCGCACCGCGTAGGTCCCGACGATCGAGGCAATGACGCCGATCGCGCGCACCAGAAGCGGAAAAATGACGCCCTTGTGCCCGTACGACGCCCACCCCAAAATCATCGCCGAGACGATCGTCACCTCGTACGATTCAAAGATGTCCGCCGCCATGCCCGCGCAGTCGCCGACGTTGTCGCCGACGTTGTCCGCGATCGTCGCGGCATTCCGCGGGTCATCTTCGGGAATATTTTTTTCAATTTTTCCGACCAGGTCCGCGCCCACGTCCGCGGCCTTCGTGAAAATGCCGCCGCCCACTCTCATGAAAAGCGCCAAAAGCGTCCCGCCGAAGCCGAATCCCAGAAGCACCTCGTACGCCCGCTCGCCGTAAATCATAAAAATACAGGTGCCGCCCAAAAGCCCGAGCCCGTCGGTGAGCATCCCCGTGATCGTGCCCGTCCGGTAGGCGATTTTCAAAGCGTCGCTAAAACTGCCCCGCGCCGCCGCGGCCGCCACGCGCACGTTCCCGCGCACGGCCAGATTCATCCCGACGAAACCGACCGTCGCCGAAAAAATGGACCCCATCAGAAACGCGCACGCGCGCCCGATGGCGATGTGTTTCTCGCCCGCCGTGAAATACAAAACGGCCGTCAAAAGCAGGATGAGAAAAGCGATGGTTTTGAATTGGCGCACCAGGTACGCGTTGGCGCCCACGCGGATCGAGGAGCTTATTTTTTGCATCTCCGCGGTGCCCTTGTCCTCGCGCAAAACCTGCGCCATCAAAAATCCCGCGTACAAAAGTCCTACGACGGCCGTCCCGAGCACCGCCCAAAGCGCCAGAATCTCTCCGGCGGAAAAAGTCGTGGATGCGATCATGGATTTCTCCTGAATGAATGAATTGCGCGCTATTCTAACAAATTTTAATTGGAAATGTGAAACAATTTTCGGCTTCCGCCGGGCGGGCGACTCGTTGTTTAAAAGAAATTAATGATTCGTCTCTTTCGTCTTGAGAGCCGGCTCGACCATGTCGGCGTGGCCGTTCAGACGGGAGGAGGACTCGAGAACTTTCTTTTCTTGGGCATCAAAATAACTGGCGAGTTCCTCGGAAATGACGGGCCGTTCGGGGGCGGCGTCTTCTGTCGGCGCATGATCCGGGCGGAAAAAATTCAAATCGGAAGAAACGACCCGTCCGAACCGGTCAAAAACCAGCCGAATATGTATCCCGATCGATCCATGGATAAAAATGGTCTCCTGTGATTTCAGCTGTCCGCCGGAATAATAAGTCCGCGTCGTTTCAATTTTGTTGAGAATTTTCCCGCGCTCATTCCACGCCGTGGAGCTGTAATAAACCTGCCGGGTGTCCGTGCCGCGCGGATTGAGCTCGTAACGGTAGATCAATTCGGATTTCTTCTTCTCCTGCCCGGGAATATCGGTGTCAAAATAAGTGGTCTTGGATGAAGATTCGGTAAAACGCGCCCCGCGCCCGTTGTACAAATAAGTGATTGTTTCTTCCCTCTTTTTAATCAGTTTCTTTTCAACCGCCGGCCCGCCGACGACCTTGTAAAGAATGGTTCCGTAAGCCCTCTGTTTAAGCGTCACCGGATCGTATTCCCAACTGGTCCGCGTCGCCCGGTCGCCGGTGATCACAAACTGCATGAGGAGCCGTTTGCCATCCTCGCTGTAGCGGGATTCAAAAACGGGCGTCTTGCCGTCAAAATCGTAAATCGCCGTGCCAATCAGGGCGCCAGTCGCGGAATAAGAATCTTTTTGCAGCAAAGTCCCAAATACTGCCCCATTATTTGGACGATAAACATAAATCGCGCAACCCCCATTTTTAAAAACCTGCTTGTACACCCGGCCCGTCCAATGACCGTCCGGATCAGGCCCAGAAAACTTTTCATCATAATAAAAAGCGGTCGTTCCGTCGGTGTGGTTTTTAAAGCTCTCCTTGTTGCCCGAGAGATAGAAAGTGGTGATGTCGCCGTTTGCAAGGGTGACCTTCTGGACCTTTAGCCCGTCCTGAAAGTAATCGGTTGATTGAATAAAATTGCCCGCCGGATCAAATTCGGTTTTTGTTTGGAGGTTGCCGGTTGTCGTCCAGTAGGTGAATTCTATTTTAGAGTGATCGGCCCTGGTGAGGCGGCTTATGCGGCTTTGGGTTTCGTCCAAGTATTCGGTCAGGGAGTTGTCTGCCGCGCTTAAGAAGCTTTGTTTGTTGCCGGAAGGATAAAAGACGGTGGTGCCGGTAGCGTCTTTAATCAGTGAGACGACGCCTGTTTCAAAGAACTCGGTGTGGGTGGTGAGGACGCCTTCGGTGCTGAATTCGTCCTTGGTTTTGGCTTGGGGGGTGTCGTTCCAGTAGGTGAATTCTATTTTAGAGTGATCGGCCCTGGTGAGGCGGCTTATGCGGCTTTGGGTTTCGTCCAGGTATTCGGTAAGAGAGCTGTCGGCAGCGCTTAAGAAGCTTTCTTTGTTGCCCGAGGCGTAGAAGGTGGTGGTGTCGCCACTACCCAGGGTGATGCGAAGAACTGATCCGTCATCGCGGTAGTCGGTGGTTTTAAAGAGTGTTCCCTGGGCGTCGAATTCTTTTTTGGTCTTAACGGTGGCCGTGGCGTTCCAGTAGTCAAAGGTGACCTTGGAGTTGTCGGACTGGGTGACGAGGTCCACTCTTCCGGTGTTCTGGCCGTCGAAGTTTTCATCAAGGTAGTGGGTGGTGGATTTATCGGTGTTATTGAAGAAGCTTTCTTTGTTGCCCGAGGCGTAGAAGGTGGTGGTGTCGCCACTACCCAGGGTGATGCGAAGGACTGATCCGTCATCGCGGTAGTC
>JACPWF010000024.1 GCA_016197155.1 Candidatus Omnitrophota bacterium
CGGTGTTGGCGGCGGTCAGTTTATCCGCCGAGGTCGGAATCCCGTTCACGTTGTAGTAGTTCTTTGAGAAGGATTTGGTTTGAGAGTTGTCGGAGTTGAAGCTGACAGAGGTGTCGGCGATCTCGTCTCCCTTGCCCAGGCGGATGTCAAAGAAGGTCTTGGATTGAAGTTTTAGATTAGTGGTGTCGTCAGATCCGCTTGTTCCACCGCGAAAGCTTTCGATCCGAATTTGGGCGCTGTCGAAACCGGCATTTTTGGCACGTGAGTTCCCTTCATAGTAGGCAATTTGAGTACCGCGTACGGTTTTACCATCTGTATTGTAGCTTTGAATAAAATTGAGTTGTTCTTGACCGGCATAACCCAAATAAAACAACTCATTTTTCAATAAACCCGTTGCGTCTTCTGTTTTTATTTCATCAAGACCTGCGTCCTGATCATTCCTGTAGAGGAATTTTTTTACTTCCTTAAATCCACCATCTCGTACAACTGATTTGATTGATGATATTTTCTCCCTCCCGCGGTTGCCTTGGTAGAAAGCGAAGGATTTGGCGGAGGCGTAGGTAAGAAGTTCGGCTTCGCTGATTTTGCCGTCGTCACCTTTCAGAGCGGTGATTTGAGCATCCGAAATGTCGCCGCGAACTTCGGCGACGGAGCCGATGATTCCCCCATTGGAATAATTATAAACCGCCACGCCCTTCACGCGATTCATGTCGCCGCCGGAATACTGAACGGTTTTGTAAATCGTGTTTTGGGCATCGTTGTTGTAAAAAGTGGAGCTCAAAACCTGATTGTCTCCCACCTGGCCGCGATAGGACGTGACGGTCCTGGCCCGCAAAAGAGTTCCGTAGTAAGTATAAACGTTTGATCGGGAATTATTTTGGTTAGTAAGAGCGCTACCTAGCGAATCACCGGCGATTTTGTCAAACGTGGTTCCGGATTTGAATGAAAAGGAATTGACGACCTGCCTGAAGGAATTGTAATAAGCCACGCTCAAAACCCGCTCCGTGTTTCCCGCGCGCCCGTCGGAGTCCTCGTCCTTAAAGCTATAAGTCCTCACCAATTTATTGAGCCGGTATTCGTAAGCGGTGGAGTGGTGATTCATTTGGCCGATGAGCGAGAGCTCCGCTTTTCCGTCGATCAGCGTGTAACTGTAAGTCGTGATTTTATTTTCGTTGCCGGCGGGACCTTTGAGCGCAAAATAAACTTTATCAAGCTTGCCATTCGCGCCGTAAGTGAACGCGTAATTCGAACCGTCCGCGTAAGTGATGGTCTGGATCCAGTCGGGGTCGCCCTGGTGGCCCGTGACGTAAACCACCGTGGCGCCGGAGTCACCGGCCGCCTCGCGCGGATCGCGGGGCCGGTCGCCAAAATCCGAAATCGACTGGCCATTCGCATCGGTAGCCCTGAAAGTTCTCTGCCGCTCGTCATAATAGGATTTATTTTTTTCCTCGCCGGTCCCCTTTTTTCTCGCCTCGGCGGCGGCCAATCCCTCGGTGTCGAACGATGTCATCGACAGTAATTTATTTTTTGAATCGTAAAGGTATTCGTCCCTTGAAAGGATTTCGCCGTTCGCCAGATGCAATTCCTGATCGAGGCGGTTGGCTTTTTTGGAGCCGGAATAAATTTTCTCCGATGTTTTGTCGTTATCATAGGCCGCGTCGTGGCTCATCATGGCCTGCTTGACCTTGTCCCAATCGGCCTTGCCGTAAGTGTCGGAAATGTCATAAGTAAAAGAACTCTTCCGGTCGCCGTTTGAGTCATAGTCAAAGGATTCAAAAGAATGGGGGGTGTTGACGCCGTTTTCCTTGGCGTAATCAAAGAAAATATCTTTTAATCTTTCTTTGCCCTTTTCCCCTTCATATTCCTGGAGGCTGACCAGCAAATCATCGCTCAACCGGCCGAAAATGCTGTCCTTTGAATCGGACGGATTGAGGCCGGCCGTGTCCATCGCGTAAGTTTTAACCGTTTTTAGAACACCTCCTTCGCGGCCGTAAACCGAAATTTGACTCGCCATGCCGTTATCAAAAGCGGAAAGAGAGTAGCTGGGATTTCCGTCCGCGTCGTAGTACGTGAGGCTCTCGACGAGGTCCTTTTCCAAATAATATTGAATGCTGTCGATCGCCTGGCCGCCTACGCGTATTTTGTCGCCGTCTTTGGTGTCCTCCGCGTGGGAGGCGCTGACGTAACTCGAAATGTTCCCGACATCCCCCGCCCGAATGGAGGCCACACGGGTGAGTTTCCCGTTCGAGTCGTATTGGTAGAGGTTCAGCTGGTCATTGGGATCGGTGAACTCGCCGTTCCCGTCGGTATCCTCCATCGTGAACGCGGCCGCCTCCTCGCCTCCCCCACCGCCCGGCCGGCGTTTGTCTGGCTCAAAAAGTTTCCGGCGCATCTCGGCGGCCTGCTCGCGGACTTTATTTCCCAGGAGTTCGTTTCCGTTCAGGGACTCGTTGATCGCGGCCAGGTCATTTTTGCGCTGGGTCAGCTCCTCGGCTTTTTTCTGCTGTTCGATGAGATAGCGGGGCAGGAACGCGCTGTCTTTTTTTTCTTTTTCTCTTTCTCTTAGGAATGCGGGACGTTCGGCGGCGAAGGAAACTTGCTCGAAGGCAAAACTGACAACAAGAATGGCGGAGATAAATTTGACGCGCAGACTCCAGCGGCTTTTGATTTCTGTTAAATCTTCCATACGAGGCGCTCTGGTTTTGGGAAGAAAAGCAAATTAAAATAATAAATGAACCGGGCAAAAATTACCACGTATAATTTCTCCAGATTTAGCCGTTCAATTTAACTTTAGAAGTACTTTTAATTTCACTTATTTAAACCAGCAAAAAGAACCACTTACATAACATCCACAACCTAAATTATGGCTTGTAAAATGGGTTCAATCAAACAAAATAATCTAAATTTTTTTCTACTAACAATTCAGCAGTGCCACAGGGGTCTGACCCCTCCGACCCCCGGCGATTAATGTCTAGGCTTTTTTCCGAAAAATTGGAGAATATCCTGGGAAATAATGTAAAAAGCGGGAGTGACCATCAAGGTAAGAATGGTGGAGCTCACCACCCCACCGATCACTGTTAAGGCCAGTGGTGACCATAGGTTAGCGCCTTCTGTCCTGTCGATGGCCATCGGAACCAGGCCCAAAACCGTGGTGCTCATGGTCATGAGAATTGGCCTCAGCCTGTCCCGGTTTGCAAAAATAGCCGCCCGAATGGGAGACCAAGCCTTCTTTTGGGTGTAGTAGTTGATCCGGTCGACAAGCATGATGGAATGGTTCACGACGATCCCCGCCAGCATCATCATCCCGAGGAGGGCCCCGATCCCCACCGAGTGCGGACCGATGTAGAGCGCCGCCACGGCCCCCACAAGCGCCAGCGGCACGGCGACCATGATGAGAAGCGGTTGGGCAAAAGATTCAAAAAGGGAAGCCAGGACAAGGTAAACCAAAACCAGAACAAAAATAATCATAAGACGCATCTGCTGTCCTGACTTCACCAGAAGCGGATAGTCACCGCCGAAGCGGAAAAAATAATCCTCCGGAAGCGGGACGGACTTCAAACTGTCTTTCAAAAGATTCACCACTTTGCTGAGAGGAATTTTTCCGATGTTGGCGCTCACCTGAATCATGCGGTTTTTGTCCTTACGCCAAATTTCGCTCGGTCCCAAACCAAATTTAAAATTAGCCACCTGATCCAAAAGAACGGGGTCGCCGTCCTTGGTCGTCAAAATAATGCGGTGCAGGTCTTTGAAAGTTTTTCTGTATTTTTCGTCCAGACGCGAAATCGTTTCCACCTCTTTTCCCTCGGTGTGAAAAACCGTGGCGCGAAAACCGCGCATTTGCCCGTGAATCTGATTGGCCACCTCGCTCACGGTCATGCCAAATTTGGCCGTTTTCTTCTTGTCCACGAGGATCTGCATCTCCGGACGCCCTTCACGCATGCGGATCTTCGTGTCGGAAAGGCCTTTCACGCCTTCCATGCGGTTGGCAATCGCGATCGCCACCTCGCGGAGTTTATCGTAGTTGTAACCAAACACTTCAATGATCACTTCTTTGGTGCCGACCTGCTCTTCCTGCTGAAAATAAATAAAAGCCGGATGAATTTTTCCCGTCTCCTGGCGCAGGCTTTCAATGACGTCATTCACGGAACGTTTTCGCTGGGAAGAGGGCACCAGCTCCACGTAAACTTTTGAAGACCAGGGTTCGATGCGCGAGGTGACATTTTTGACTTCGGGAATCGCGCGCGCGAGCTCCTCCACTTTTTTCACCGCTTTGTCGGAAATATCGAGCCTGGCGCCCGTTGGCATTTCCACAAACGCGGTGAATTTATTTTGCTCGGTGCTGCCGAGATATTCGAGCCCCAGCCTTGAAATAAGGAAAATAGAAACGATGAGAATGCCCGCGCAAATTATAAGAACATTTTTCCGAAAACGGATGGACTGAAAAAGCAGGCGGCGTTCTATCTTTGAAAAATGCTTGATCCAGGATTCTTCTTTTTCCTCTCCGGCGCTTTGTGCCGAAGTCACCGAAAGACGCGGCCGCGAGCACATCATCGGCACCAGAGATAACGCACAAACCATTGAAACTAAAAGAGAGACTACTATCGTCAGCGCCATTCCGGAATACAATTTCTGAAGCTCCTGTCCCAAAAAAACCATCGGCAGGAACACGATCACATTCGTAGCCGTGGAAGCCACAATCACAAGAAACATTTCCTGACTGCCGTGCACCGCCGCATTCGTCAAAGACTGGTGCGCTTCTCTTTTTTTTAAAATATTTTCAAAAACGACGATGGAGTTGTCGACCAGCATGCCCACGCCGAGCGCCAGTCCAAAAAGCGTCATCACGTTGACGGTGAGTCCCGCATTTCTCATAAAAATAAAAGTGCCGATCACCGACACCGGAATGGGAAGCGTCACGATGATGATCTGTCGGAATTTTTTAACGATAAGAAGAAGGGTTGTCAGCGCCGCAAAAATGACGACTAAAATCCAGCCCTTAAAAAGGAGTGTCACGACCACCGCCGCAAAAACCGCCAGAAGGCCGGTTTTATTCATGCGGAATAAAAACAGAAAAAAAACCAGAATAATTAAAATGACTCCCTGTAAAATCGAGCTTTGCATATTGTCGATGGCTTTTTTGATGAATTCCGCCTGGTTCGAAGTCACCACCAGACGCATGTCTTTGGGAAGGATCCCTTTCAAATGCTCGATCTGCTCCATGAGGTCGCGCGCAACCGTGATCGTATTTTTCGTGCTTTCTTTTTGAACATAAAGCGTGACCACGGGCCGGACGTTCAAACGCGAAAATTCGGAAGGCTCAAGATAGGAGTCTTTAACGGTAGCGACGTTTTTAACGCGGATGACAGAGCCTTCGCGTGTGCGCCTCAAAGCCATGTTTTTTATTTGTTCCACATTTTCAAATTCGCCGATGACACGCACGAGATACCGGTCCTCGGTGCGCTCAACCTGACCCGAAAGCAGGTTAAGATTGTTGGCGCCCAAAACGCTCGTCACTTCGTCAATCGGAATGTCGTAGGAAGCCAATTTCACCTGGTCCACGTCGACCAGGATTTTCCGTTCGCGGCCGCCGGCCACTTCGACGTTCGCCACGCCGTTCACCCGTTTCAAATCTTCTTTGATGGAAGCGTCTACCACTTTCCGGATGTCTTCGGTGGTGCGTTTGTCGCTCGTCGCCGCCACGATGACGACCGGCACGTCGCCCTGCTGGAACTGGGCGATAACCGGTTTTTCGATTTCTTTGGGAAGCTGGTTTTTTATTTTTGAAAATTTCTCCCTGACTTCGAGAGCCGCAAAATCCATGTCGGTGCCCGAATTAAAACTTAGCACCACCGTCGATTCGCCTTCTTTGGAAATGGACAAAAAGCCCTATCACCGAAGAAAAAGCCGTCATGAGAATGGGCCGGATGCGGATGCGTCCGGACTCGATGGCCGCTTCTTGGGCAGGCACGCCTTCAGCGCGGCGTTGGTTGATAAAATCAATGAGAATAATCCCGTTGTTGACCGCAATGCCTCCCAAAAGAATGACTCCCAAAATGACCACCACGCTTATCGGCGTGTTTGTCACCCACAACGCCAGCGTCACCCCGATCAGAGAAAGCGGCACGCAGAACATGACGATGAAAGGCTGCCACAAGGATTCAAATTGAGCGGCCATCACCATGTAAACGAGAATAATGGCGAGTAAAAAGGCGAACTGAAGGCTCGCGAACGACTGCCGGATCTCTTCGCTTTCACCGGCAACTTTGACGCTGTAACCCTTCGACACCGCCATTCGGTCCAAAACCGCCTGAATGTCCTGCACCACCTCTTTCAGCTCACGCCCATAAACTTTCGCAAAAACCTGCACGGTGCGCTCCTGCGACACGCGTTTAATTTCACTCGGTCCCTTGCCCCGTTCAAATCTCACAAAATCCGCCAAAGGCACTTCCAGGTCAAGCGGCGAATGAATCACAAGCGACGCGAGTTTCGTGAGCTGGTTCCTGTCTTTTTCTTTCAACTGCACGCGAATATCAATCTCGCGGCCTTCTTCTTTAAATTTACTGGCCGTAATGCCCTTCATGGCAATGTTGGCAGCCTGCGCGATGGACACCACCGAAAGCCTGTAACTGCCGGCGCGGTCTTTATCAATGATAATTTTCGTCTCGGGAAAAGGCTCGGCAATGCTGTTGGCCACGCCGTACACGCCCGGAACGCTTGTGATTTTGCCTTGAGTCTCCGCCGCTAACGCCTTCAGTCCGTCGAGTTTAGGCCCTTTAATTTCGATCACGATAGGCGCATCCGTTTCCCCGCCTGACCCGAACACCGATTCATAAAGCACGTAACCCAGCCGCGCAGGACGTATTTGGCCGCGCGCCTGGGAAAGCTCAAAATGTTTCCGCACTTCCTGAACCACCTCGTCGGTGGACCGTTTGTGGTCTTCTTTAAGAGTCACCACGATTTGCGCCTGATGAGAACCGAGGCGTTCCAGAACTTCCTTTGTGGACTCTCCCTTACTCGAACCCACCACGGTCGAGACGCGCTCGGCCTCGGGCAATTTTTGTAAAAAACTTTCAACGCGGCGGGCAATTTTATCGGAAAATTCCACGCGCGTTCCCACCGGCAGATCCACTTTCACCATGAACTGCCCCTGATCGACCTTCGGCAACAGCACGCGGTCAAAAGAATTCAAAATAAAAAGGCTCACGGCAAAAAAAACGAGCGTTAAAGCAAGGTAAGTTTTTTTCCTTTTAAGAAATGCCGGTAAAATTTTGTTATAACTTGTTTCAATAAAAATAATGGGCATGGCACACACCTCCAAAAATCCCTTAAAAAGAGTGCTCGACGCGCTACCCGCTTTCACAATCAGCATCGGAAGCAGCGTAAAAGCGATGACGGCCGAAACGATCTGAGTCACCACCACTACCCAGGCCAGTTCCTTAAAAATCTGTCCGGCAATCCCGGTGACAAAAACAATCGGCAAAAATACCGCAACCGTCGTTAGTGTGGAAGCCACAAGCGCGCCAAACACTTCCTCGGCCCCGACTGTCGCCGCGTGCTCGAGGCCCTTTTCGGGCTCGTCACGAAGCCGCCGGTAAACGTTTTCCATCACGACCACCGCGTTGTCGAGCAGCATGCCCACGCCGAGCGCCACGCCGCCCAGCGAAATCACGTTGAGAGAAATGCGCATAAAATACATGAGCGTAAACGTCGCCAGCACCGTGATCGGCGTAATCGTGACCACAAGCGCTGAACTTTTAAAATCTTTTAAGAAAATGAGAAGAATAAAAAAGGCGAGAAAACCACCTTGAACCGCCGCATCCCGCACCCCGCCGAGCGCATCCCGGATAAAACCCGACTGGTCGTAAACGATGTCCACGTGGATGTCTTTCGGGAGCTGTTCTTTCAGTTCTTTTAATTTTTTCTTGATCGAGTCGACAATCTGAATGGTGTTCGACTGCGCCTGTTTTTGCACCGTGATCGTCACGCTGTCGCGCCCGTTCAAACGCGAAAAACTCGTGCGCTCTTTCACCGTGCGCGAGACATCGGCCACGTCCTTCAAATAAATAAGCCGGTTCGAAGGCTCGTCCGCCATTTCGGGGTTGGCCAAAGCCCCGGGGGATTCTTTTAAATTTTCACGTTTAATGGGAACCTGCCCCACTTCATCGATGTGCTTAAATTCTCCCAGGGTGCGCACCAGGTATTCATAAAAACTTTCTTTGATCGTGCCGCCGGGATAATTCAGATTCGCCGCCGCAATCGCGTCGGACACTTCCACGATCGAGACGCCCGCCGCCCGAAGTTTTGCCTGATCCACGTCGACGCGGATTTCCTCCTCAGCACCCCCCGAAATCACGGCCGAGGCCACGCCGTGAACTTTTTCAAGCTCGTCTTTGAACCATTTTCTGGCAAGTTCTCTGATCTGAACCGGCGTGCGCTCGGAGCTGGACAGACTGAGGGACAGAACGGGAAGCTCGAAAGGATTGTATTTGATCACCACCGGTTCGGCCGCATCGCGCGGCAGGCGGTCTTTGATAAGATCAATTTTTTCGCGGACACCCAGCGAAGCAAAATCCATGTTCTGATTCCACCCGAACTCCGTCACCACCAGCGACAGTCCTTCGCGCGAAGTTGACGTCACTTTGCGAAGTCCCGAAATGCCGCTCACGGCTTCTTCGATGGGTTTGGTGATCAGGGTTTCTATTTCTTCGGGGGCGGCGTTTTCATAGGGCGTGACAATGGAAAGCTGGGGATAGGTGATCGGCGGAAAAAGTTCCTGCGAGAGAAGCCCCAGGGAAATAAGGCCAAAAAGAACCACGCCGACATAAACCATCAGCGTCGTTATGGGACGGCGAATGGAAATTTCCGGCAGACTCAATTTCTAGAAGATGCCTTCTTGCGTTTCGGTGATTTCGACCTTGGCTTTGTCCTGCAGTTCCTGTTCGACATCCACGACGACCAGGTCCCCTTCCTCCAGACCCTCCTTCACCTCGATCGCGTCCGGCGTGGCGTAGCTCACCTCGATGTTTCGGACTTCGATGGTCCCGTACACGGACTTGGTCTCCTCCGGCGCGGAAGAAGGCGCGCCGCCCTTTTGCTTTTTGGATCGCTTCTCGGGCTGGGGCCTGGCGGGAATGGGTTCGGCTTCGCCCTCTTTCGGCGCTTCGGGATGAACCAGATAAACGAAATACTGGTCTTCCTTTTTCTTGAAGCTGGAGCTGGGGATCACCAGGGCCTCGTCCTTTTCGTACACGAGCAGATTCACGCGCCCGAACATGCCGGGCTTCATTTTTTCGTCGGCATTGGAAATCTTCGAGCGCACGCGGACGGTCCTTGATTTTCCCTCGACGACCGGCGACACCGAATCGACCTGGCCTTTGAAAATCTGGTCCGGGTAGGAATCGACGGTCACCTCGACGTTCTGCCCCTCGCGCACCTTCGCCACGTCTTTTTCGATCACGCCAAAATCGACGTACACGTCCTTCACGTCCACAAACACGCCGACCTTGTCCTGGGGCGTCACGAACGCCCCGCGGTCGAGGTCGAGGGAACCGATGTACCCGTCGCTGATCGCCACGAGGTTGGTCTTGTCGAGCTCCGCCTTCGCCGACTGGTACTCGAGCTGGGCCTGCTTCAGTTTGGTCTCGACGATCGAGCCGAGTTCAAAGAGTTTGGTTTGTTTCTCCAGCTCAATCTTCGCGTATTCGAGCTTCAGAAGCGCCTCTTTCTGGTCGAGGCTGGCGAGGATGTCGCCCTGCGTGATCTTTTCGCCTTCTTTAAAATTGACGTACTCCAACTGCCCGGCAACGGGAAATTTCAGGTCAAACTCCCGAAAACCCCTGATCGTGCCCAGAGACGGCAGGGTGTCGCGAAAACTCACGCGCGCCACCTTGTAAGCCTTCACAGACGAAGGAATTTCCTCGGGCGTCTTCTTGGAAATTTCTTTTTTTGATTTCTTGTAAACCGGAAACCCGCCGACCCAGGCGATATGATCTTTGACGAAGGAAAACAGGAAGAAGACCGCGAACACCGCGGCGAAAAAAGGGACGAGAACCTTGCGTGAGAGAAATTTTTTATTTTTCGCCCAAGCGATCCACTTTCTAAGCTGGGTCTTCAAAATAGTCCGCGTCCCCTATTGCCGAATTCAAATCCGCGACAGCCACGTGATAGTCCGCGATCGCCTGGATGAACGAAAACCGGTTTTGCGCCTGCTCGATCATCCCCTCGATGACGCCCGCGGGCGCCGTCTCCTGCATGCTGAGCAGGTAACCGGAGACCGCGTTCTGTTTTTCCTGATATTTGACCTTCGCCGTCGCCAGATCGATCTGAATGAGCGCTTTTCGAAGATTATAAACGCTGTCGCGCAGTTGAACAACCAAATCATTTTTGGCCTTGTCGTAATCGGCGCGGGCCTGAAGAAAAGCGGCCTCGGCGCTTTTTTCGTCGGTGATCTCGGCCAGCTTGTCGAATAGATTGAACGTCACCTTGTGGCTCCAGTCCTCAGAGCCGTGCAAAGAAATAATCGTCGGGCCGTAAACATGCTTCACCCGGGAATATTCGACGCTGTTGGGTCCGAGAGGCATGCTGCCCTGCACGCCGAAAAACCATTCTTTTTCGGTGTCCAGATCGGCGTTGTCCGCTCCGGGGGGAAGGGATCCCGATCCTTCGAGCGCCGCCGTATCCTTAAATACCTCCCCAAGCATCCCATAGGAGCCCCGCAAATCAAAATGCGGAAGTTTCTTGGCCGTAAAAATCCTCACCCCGTATCCGGCGGCTTCCAGGAGAAGCGACTTCACCCGGATATCCGGATTTTTTTCGAGCGCGCGCGCGGTCACTTCGTCAAGATTCGGGTCGATCTTTGAAAAGGTGAGTCTGAGATCCACGGGAAACGGTCGGTCGGAGGCCAGGCCCGCGGCGTGGTTCAAAAGAAGCCTTGCGGACAAGAGGTCGTTTTTGGCGGCCTCCGTCTGAAAAAAAACCTGGGCGGTCTGCGATTCGGCGTTCAAGAAATCGATCTCGGAAATGAGTTTTTCGCGGCGCTCTTCGACGAGTCTTTTGTGAAGCGCGTCCACCTCGAAACGGAGTTTCTCCTGGTATTCCGCGTTGTACTCGGCCTTCACGACGCCGTAGTAGGCGGTTTTGATTTCGCGGACCGCGTCGTTTTTTAACTTTTGATATTCCGCCTGAGACGATTTCCAACTCGCCTCCGCCTGTTTCACGGTGAGCACCAGTTCCCCGCCGTAAAAAAGCGGCTGGGTGGCGTTGATCTTATAATTCTTCCCCCGAAATATGCGACCGCCGGGAATGGTATCTGATGCCGAGGCCTTTCCTCCATTTCTTTCATAGACTCCCTGGACCGTCGGGAAAAGCGCGCGGCGGGCCTCGGTGAGTTTCGAGCGCGCGGCGTCTGCCTTTTTTTCGGCGGCGCGGACCGCGAGGTTATTGGCCAAGCCGATGTCCACGGCTTCTTTCAAAACGATTTTATTGTCCGAAACCGCCACCTTATAAAGCGCCTCGCCGTCGGAAAGGGGGGTGGGCTTTCCAATCATTCCCGAATGCTTTGATCGGGAATCTGCCTTGGCGGGCGCGGGGATGACGGTGTCCCTGCGGGCCGGGACCACTTCCCGGGCTGACGGACTGCCGGAGGCCTGTGCGTCCAATGAAAGGCTAAGCGCCGATGAACGCGCCACGATGTCCCGGTAACGCTCCTTGGCGAGGATGATCTCTTTTTGAAAAGAGGCCAGTGCCGCGTCCTCGGCCGCCACTTCGCGCGGAGAAAGGCAGAGCGCCACTATTCCTATCATTATGAGGAATTGTTTTTTCATTAATTATTAGTAATTTTTATCAATTTTATTAAATTTTTCTAATTTTGTCCAGATATTCCTTAAACGTCTTTTCATGCCCCTGCTCGGTGGGCTCGTAATACCGCCTTTTTTCAGGCAGATACTCCTGATCCACGTGGTGTCCGGGAAAATCGTGGGCGTACCGGTAACCTTCGCCGTGGCCGAGCGACTTTGCCCCCTTGTAGCCGGCGTCTTTAAGATGTTTTGGCACCTCGAGCGTCCGGCCTTCGGCCACGTCCGCCATCGCCTTCTCGATGCCGAGGTACGCGGCGTTGGATTTGGGCGCGCAGGCGACGTAGACCGTGGCCTGGGCCAGCGGGATGCGCGCCTCGGGCATGCCGACAAATTCCGAAACCTGGAACGCGGCGTTGGCCACGACAATCGCCTGGGGATCGGCGTTCCCCACGTCTTCGGCCGCACAGATCACAATTCTTCTGGCAATAAAACGGGTGTCTTCCCCGGCATAAAGCATTTTCGCCAAATAATAAAGCGCCGCATCCGGATCCGAGCCTCTCATCGATTTAATGAAAGCGGAAATCGTGTCGTAATGCTGGTCTTCATCGGCATCATACACGACGGCTTTTTTTTGAATGGATTCTTCGGCAATCTTTTTCGTGAAATGAATTTTCCCGTCTTGTTTGGGTGTGGTCAAAACTCCCAGCTCAAGCGCATTCAGCGCGCGGCGCGCGTCCCCATCGGCAATTTTGGAAATGAAATCAAGCGCCTCTTCGTCGGCCTCGACCAAAAGTTTCCCAAGCCCGCGCGTTGGGTCCTCCAGCGCCCGCTTCAGAATATTTTTAATTTCTACTTCGCTTAAGGGTTTCAATTCAAAAACCAGCGAGCGCGACAAAAGCGGAGACACAATGGAGAAAAAAGGATTATGCGTGGTCGCGCCTATGAGAATAGGATTTCCCTTCTCCACGTCCGGCATCAAAACGTCCTGCTGGGCTTTGTTGAAACGATGAATCTCGTCGACAAAAAGAATAGTTTTTCTTCCCTCAGCCTGTAGCCTCTGCTTGGCCTTCTCCATGGCCTTCCGAAGCTCAGCCACATTACTAGCCGCCGCATTCAAAGGTTCAAAATAAGATTTCGTTTCATTGGAAATAACAGTGGCCAGCGTCGTCTTCCCGGTCCCGGGAGGGCCATAAAAAACAAGCGAGGCTATTTTGTCCGACTGGATGGCGCGCGTGAGAAGTTTTCCTTCTCCCAGAATGTGCGTCTGTCCGGCGACTTCGGCAAGCGAGACCGGCCGCATCCGCACCGCCAGCGGTTCGGAAGATTTTAAAGATTTTTTATTTGGAGATTGAAAGAGATCCATTTGAAGCGAAGAAGAAGCCCCGCGAGTGCCGTGCTGCCGCGCACATGGCTGAACCCCTTTTTAGCAGGGTGGGATCCTATTGAAACCTTCAGGCAAACCCCGCCAGATGGCGGGGCAGCACACCGGCCCCAAACGCGGACCCCGTTCGCAGTGATTGTTGGATTCGCCTGTATTAGCGCTCATGATCCACGCGCACCGCAGGGATAACGGTATTGTATCACCTTTTCGTGTCAAAACTCGAGGCCATGGCTTCCAATTGCGCCTTGACACTTCGTCTCAAATCCTCGTTTTGTCTTTCCAAATCCGCCGAGGCCCTGCGCGCGGCCTCGAGATCCCTTTTGGTTTTATCGAGTTCACCGCTCAACGAGGCGATCCTCTGGTTGTCGGACCGGAGCCGGTCGATTTCCGATTGGAGGCCGGCTTGGACGTCCTTCAATTTTTTGTTCTCCGCCTCGGCGGACTCGGCGCGGCGGCGGGATTCCTCGGAGGCCTTCATCGCCGCCTGGTAGGAAACGCCCATCTCGGCGTTTGTTTTCAAAAACGCTTCCTTGTCCTGCCTCATCTTGGCCAGCTCGCTCTCGAGCGCCTGGAGTTTTTGGGGTTCGTCCTGATTTCTGGCGGCTTCGGAGCGCAGGACTTCGAGCTGGCGGTTGGCATCTTCCAAATTTTGCAGAAGCCTGTCCTTGTCCTGGCGAAGTTGACGGAGCTCGTCCGCTGTGTCGGTCGCGGCGGGTCCCCGGAGCGACCGGAGCTGGGATCGCAGGTCATCGGCGGCCTGTCTGGACCTTTCATTTTCCGCCGCGAGGGATTGGATTTGTGACTGAAGGTCCCGGATCGCTCCGGGAGACGGGGCGCCCGGCAGAGGCTGGGTCTCGATCGCGCCGAATTGGGAGCGATTGGGACTGCCCGATTTCAATTGTTCCAATTCTTTGTACGCCTCGTCGCGTTCTTTCGTGAGCGTGCGCACGTGGTCTTTCCAGATCTCGAGCAGTTCTTTGTTCCGCTCGGCCTCTTGATTTAATTTTTCATAACGGGCGTCCATCAGACCGACTCCCTGAACTTCCCCGGCCCTGGAAACGCCGGAAACACCGAAACCAAAGGCCAAAAAAACGG
This sequence comes from Candidatus Omnitrophota bacterium, assembly GCA_016197155.1. GTDB lineage: Bacteria > Omnitrophota > Gorgyraeia > 2-02-FULL-51-18 > 2-02-FULL-51-18 > JACPWF01. The sequence goes on from JACPWF010000024.1 coordinate 14,272, forward strand.
AAAAGAGGATGGGGGCTTTTTTCATCGATCAGGTCTCCTTTGCGGGCATTTTAGCACGTCTCTCTTCGAAATGCGAGACGAGGGATTCGAAATACAGATCAAAATTGGATTTTAAATTTTGAACGTCGGCGAGGTCGGCGTCCAAAGCCGCCTGCAAGGTTTCCGCTTTGGATGCCGAGCGCGATTTGTCGCGGCGTTCATTCAAAGAAGCGATCAAAGAATCCAGATATGACTGAAAACTCGTTCTCAAATTTCGCATGTCGGAAAGATCCGCCTCCGAATCCGCCTTCAAATCCCGGATCCTGCCCAGGTCGCGCTCGCGCGCCTTGTCAAATTCCTGATTGGCGGTCTTGAGTGCGGCAAGATTTGAGGCCGTCTCCGCGGATTTTTTCTCGGTGGCCTCTCTTTGGAGAGCGAGCTTCGCGTTTTCTTCCTTCAGCAGAGTCACCTTGGCGTTTTCGGACTGGAGTTTGGCGATCAGGTTTTGCATTTCCCGAATCTGACCGGACGTCTCCGCGAAGGTTTTCCGGTCGGCGTCGAGCTGTGCGCGGAGGAGCCTGGTTTTCCTGGCGGCATCGTCCAGATCCGCCTGGATAAACTGAACCTTTTGCGCGGAGGCGGCGGATTCTTTCTTCGAGGCCTCCGCCTGATCGGCTAAGGCATTTTTGGCGGATTGCCATTCGGAAAAATTCTTCTGGCTTTTCATGAGCGCATCCTGCAAATTCTGGATTTGCGCGACGGCGTTTTCTTTGTCCCTCAAAAGAACAGTTTTGTCGGCCAAAAGCGATTCCTTCTCGGTGCGCGATTTTTCAGCTTCCTTCTGCGTCTCGAGTTTCAGCGCCTGATTTTCGGCGGAGAGCCTTTTTGATTTCTCGGTCAGTTGGGCGATCGATCGTTCGGATTCGGCCTTTAGCTGATCGAGGGCGGCTTTGAGCCGCGCTATTTCGCGGACGTCCTCTTCGCTCCTTTTGGGAGGCGCGGGCGGAACCCCGGCCCTGAGCTGCTGATTCTCGGACTGGAGGGTGTTCACTTTGGCGGTGAGGGCCTGAACTTGTTTTTTGAGCGACGGGTCCGGAGCGGGGGCTTGAGAGGGGGTTTCCTGCGCGAACGAAACGCGCGCGCACAAAAACGCGGAAAAGAAAATGATTTGAATGAGGATGAGAATATTTCGCGTCACCGCCGGCCTCCGTTTTGTTTTCGGTATTTCAAAATGAAAAAGACGACCAGACTGAAAAAAATAATGTTCACGATGCCGTAGGCCTTGAACGCGATGTCGCTCGAGCGCAGGGCCTGCGGCGTCATGAGCACGATGCACCCCCACACGCCCAGCGCCCACACGAGGCTGAAATCCTCCGCGCTTTTCCGTTTGATCAATTTAACGATGAGGGGAATATTGAAAAGCGGCAGGAGCACTCCCGCCACGAGCGCGGTTTTCTGGATCCCATCGGATGCCAGGGCCGGCGCGCTCATCGAAATTCCACCCCGAAATGGGACTTCAGCGCCTCCCCCACGCGGCGCTGGAGATCCGCGATCTCCGATTCCGTGAACGTGCCCGTTTCCTTTTGGTAGGCCAGCGAAAACGCGAGGCTCCGCCGGCCGCTCGGGATATTTTTTCCGGTGTATTCGTCGAAAAGGGTCGCCTCGCGCAGAGCGGGATGGCCCGCCTCGCGCATCAGTTTCCCCAGCGACCCGACGGACACTTTTTCATCGACCACAAACGCGAGGTCCCGCCGCACGGAGGGAAACTTGCGCGGGGTTTCGACGCGCGGCTTCTTTTTGATCGAGGCATCCGCCAAAATGTCATCCAGTGGGGTTTCAAAATAATAAACATCCCCCTGAATGTCAAAGGCGTTCGTCACTTTAGATTCTATCTTCACGAGCCGGCCCTCGATGAGCGCCGGCCAATGAGCGCTTTCTATTCCCAAATGATCCCAGACGTTTCCGACGACCCCTTTTAAATCGTAAAAAGAGACTTTGCTTTTTCGCCTCCAGTTTTCTGCCCAATTGCCATGGAGGGCGATGGCCAGACGCGTCGCCTCTTTCTCGCCGCCGTAACAATTCCCCAGTTCAAACAATTTGAGCGACGCGGCCTTTCGGTGGACATTGAAGGCAATGGTCTGCAACATGCCGGCCAGAAGCGACGACCGCAAAATCTCCTGTTCGGCGCTGGCGGGATTTTTTATTTTGGAGGCCGACGCAAGCGACAGGCCGGCCTGCGTGATAGAACGCGCGGGCAAAAGGCTGGTCGTGACGATTTCATAAAAACCGCACGCCGCGAGGTATTTTTTAAGCTCAAAGATCCGGCGCGCCTTTTGATCCTCGATATTTTTTTCGGTGTGACGCGTCGGAGGGGTCGTCGGCCTCACCTTTTCAAATCCCTCGATGCGGAGGATCTCTTCGATGAGATCCGCCTCTTCGGTGACGTCGCGCCTGGAATTTTTTGAAGAAACGAGAACATCCGCCCCGCTCGTTTTAACGGAAAACCCCAAGCGTCCCAAAATGGCCTTCGCGCGCGCCGTGGGTACGGAATGTCCGAGCACTTTTTCCACGCGTTTGGCGCGCAGACGAATTTGTGAACTCCGGACTTTAGGCGAAAAATTTTTTTGAGCAAATTCTCTCTCGGTTCCTCCCGCCAAGCTTTCAATCAGTTTCCCCGCCCGCGCGGAGGCAACGGCCACGCTTTCAATGTCCACGCCCCGCTCAAAACGGTGGCTGGATTCCGTAAAAATTTTATAGGCGCGGCTGGACTGACGCACCAAAACCGGATCAAAATAGGCCGACTCGAGCAAAATATTTTTAGTCTCGGCCGTGACTTCGGTCCATTTGCCTCCCATCACGCCCGCAATCGCGATCACGCGCTCCAGGTCCGCGATCACCAGCGTCCCCGCCCCGAGCGTGACTTCGGCGCCGTCGATGGCCAAAAATTTCTCGCCCTTCTCGGACCGCCGCACCACAATCGTATTTCCTTTGATTTTATCGAGGTCAAACGCGTGCAGGGGCTGGCCCGTTTCAAACAGCACAAAATTGGTGGCATCCACCGCATTGTTGACGGGCCTTGAATCCATGAGCCCGAGATTTTTCCGGATGGAGGCCGGCGAAGGTTTAATGGAAACATTCCCAATCACGCGCGCCGTGTAAAGCGGACAACCTTTTTTGTCTTGAATGTCAATTTTAATGGAAAAGTGGAAATGGTTTTTTGATTTTTTTCTGACTTCTGATTTCTGACGGCTGATTTCTGTCTTTTTCCCCGTCAAAGCAGACACTTCCCGCGCCAAGCCCAAAATGCTGAGACAGTCAGGTCGATTCGTCGTCACCTCGATCTCGAGAACGGCGTCCCGGCCTTTTCTCTCAATCCGCTCGACCGCCGTGCCGGACATCGTGAGAAGTTCGGCCAGTTTTTCCGGCGACACGCTCACGTCGATGTAATCTTTCAGCCAGGAAAGGGGAAGTTTCATTTTAAAATTGTTTCAAAAACCGGATGTCGTTTTCAAAAAATAAACGGATGTCCTCGACGCCGTATTTCAGCATCGCGATCCGTTCCACCCCCATGCCGAACGCAAAACCGGTGTATTTTTCGGGGTCGATCTTGACGCCGCGCAAAACATTCGGGTGCACCATGCCCGCCCCTAAAATCTCAAGCCAGCCGCGTTTTTCAGAATAAATATCGATTTCCGCGCTCGGCTCCGTGAAAGGGAAAAAATGCGGCCGGAAACGCAGTTTGGTTTTCGCTCCAAAAAATTCCTTCGCAAACGCCAAGAGAACCCCTTTTAAATCCGAAAAACGCACGCCCTCATCGACCATCAGGCCTTCAATTTGATGAAACATGAAAGAATGCGTCGCGTCCGTCGCGTCCGGACGGAAAACTTTTCCCGGGGCGATGATTTTGAGCGGCGGACGCGCTTTTTCCATGACGCGGATCTGAACGGTGGAGGTCTGGCTCCTGAGAAGCTTTCCGTTTTCCAGATAAAAAGTGTCAAAACTGTCGCGGGAGGGATGATGGAGCGGAATATTGAGCGCCTCGAAATTGGTGTGTTCGGTCTCGACCTCCGGGCCGTCCACCACGGAGAACCCGAGCCGCTCGAAAATCCGCGTGATGTCCAAGATCACCCGCGTCAGCGGATGGACCCGTCCCGGCTCAAAAAAAGTGCCGGGCATCGTCGTGTCGATGGCCTTGGCCGCGGACACGGCGCCGAGAAAGGAAGCCTCCTTCTCTTTAAAGACGTCTTCCAGGACCCGCTTCACGCGGTTCAGTTCGCGGCCCGCTTCGGGTTTCTCCGAAGCCGGCACCTCACCCATGCGCGCGGCTAAGGAAGCAAAAAGCCCCTTACGGCCGAGATACTTGATCCTCAGTTCCTGAAGGATCCCGGCATCCGCCGCCTGCGAAAGCTCGGCCTTCGCGTCCGTCTCGAGTTTTCTAAGGTCTTCTACCATTAACCTTTCGCGATCTGAACCAGATCCGAAAAAATCTTCTTATCGTGGTGGGCGAGATCCGCGAGAATCTTGCGGTCAAGCTCGATCTTCGCCTTTTTCAAACCGCCGATGAAACGGCTGTAGGAGAGGCCGTTGGCCTCCGCGCCCGCGGCGATGCGCGTGATCCAGATTTTCCGGATCACCGACTTCGAATCCCGCCGGTCGCGCGTGGCGAACATGAGCGCGCGCTGGACGGTCTCGCGCGCGGTCCGGTAAAGCCGGTGCCGTCCGCCGACAAACCCCTTGGCGCGCTTTAAAAACTTGCGTCTCCGCCTCCGTCCGGCGGGTACTGTTGCTGCTCTAGGCATAGGGCAAAAGTCTCCTTATCTGATTTTGAAACGCGCCTGTGACGAGATTACTCCCGCGCAAATGCCGCTTGTGTTTCGACGATTTGTGCTCCAGGAGATGCCGCTTGCCGGCGCGCATTTTTTTGAATTTTCCGCTTTTGGTGGCGCGGAACCGTTTTTGAACGGATTTATTGGTTTTGAGTTTAGCCATTGACTCTCCTTAGATAGATACTAACCTGATCCTTCGACGCGGCGTGCAAAAGCACGCCTTGCTCAGGATGAACTTTTCAAATATGAAAAGTTCACTTAGGCATGATGATCATCGTGATCATCCGGCCTTCCATGTACGGCGCCTTCTCGACTTCCCCGAGGGGGGCGATGTCCTGCGCCAGGCGTTCCAGGACCTTCCGGCCGGCGCTGACATAATTCATCTCCCGCCCGCGAAAAACCATCGTGATCTTCGCCTTGTCCCCGTGTTTCAAAAACCGCTCCAGGTTGTGCAGTTTCACCTGGTAATCGTTTTTTTCAATGAAGGGATGAAACTTGATTTCCTTTAAATGAACGACCTTCTGCTTCTTCCGGGCTTCTTTTTCTTTCTTGGTCTGGTCATACTTGAACTTGCTGAAATCGATGATCCGGCAGACCGGAGGCGAGGCCTGACCCGCCACTTCCACCAAATCCAGCTCCGCTTCCTTGGACATCCGCAGAGCCTGCTCAATGCCGACCACCCCCGCCTGATTTCCGTCCTGGTCGATCAGCCTGACTTGAGAAGCGCGAATCGCCTCGTTGATCCGAGTTGTGATTTTTGGAATCTTCAATGCCTCCTTTGTGAGCGATTGTCTCGCCGGTTACCGTTTGTGAACGCCCTCAGCCGCCGTTTTCAAAAAATCAGCCAGCGTTTTTTGTCCCTGGTCCCCCGCCTCGCGGGACCGGATGGACACTTTTTCCGCCTTCACCTCTTTGTCTCCTAAAATGAACATGGCCGGGATCTTTTCGTTCTGCGCCCTCCGGATCCGCGCCCCGAGCGTGTCGGTGGCCGGCTGAAGCTCGGCGCGCAGTCCGGCGTCTTCTATTTCTTTCTGAATTTTTTTGGCGTACGCCTCGTGCGCCTCCGCGACGGGAATGAGGCTCACCTGAACGGGCGACAGCCAAAACGGCAGGGCCCCCGCGTAATGCTCGAGGAGTGTCCCCATGAAACGCTCGACACTTCCCAGGATCGCGCGGTGAATCATGACCGGCCGGTGCCTTTGCCCGTCGGCCCCCGTGTATTCCAGATCAAAGCGCTCCGGCAGGGCGAAATCGCACTGGATCGTGCTGCATTGCCACGATCGCCCGAGCGCGTCTTTAATTTTCACATCGATCTTCGGGCCGTAAAAAGCGCCTTCTCCCTCGCAAATTTTGTATTCCACTTTTTTCGTTTTCAAAGCCCCCTCAAGCGCCGCCGTCGCGCGCGCCCAGTCCTCCCCGGTCCCGATCGAATCCTTCGGCCGCGTGCTGATCTCGATTTCCCTTTCGTGAAACCCAAACGCGTCGAGCACGTGAAAAATAAAATCGACGACCGACCCGATTTCTTTTTCGAGGGATTCCGGCGTCGAAAAAATGTGCGCGTCGTCCTGCGTGAAATTCCGCACGCGCAAAAGGCCGTGCAGAACCCCGGATTTTTCATTGCGGCAGACGTTGCCCATTTCAAAAAAACGGAGCGGCAGGTCGCGGTAACTCCGCACCCTGGTTTTGTAAATGAGCATGTGCCCCGGGCAATTCATGGGCTTGATCGCGTATTCTTTTTCGTCCTCGGTCTTGAAGACGAACATGTTTTCTTTGTAATAGGAATAATGGCCCGAGCGCACCCACACGTCGCTTTTCAAAATCTGCGGGCCGATCACAAACTGATACCCGCGCTTCAGGTGCTCTTCCTTGACGAACTGCTCGATCAAATGCCGGAGAAGGGCGCCTTTCGGATGATAAAAAATGAGCCCCTGCCCGCCCTCTTCCTGGATCGAAAAGAAATCGAGTTCTTTTCCGATTTTCCGGTGGTCGCGTTTCTTGGCCTCTTCGCGCACCCGCACGTACTCGTCCAATTCCTTTTTCGAGCCAAAGGCCGTTCCGTAAATTCTCTGCAGAACGGGATTGGTTTCGATGCCCTTCCAGTAAGCGCCCGCGAGGCTCGTCAATTTAAAGGCCTTGATCGCCCCCGTCGAATGTGCGTGCGGGTACTTGCAGAGGTCCGTGAAATCCCCGTCCACCACGACGGAAAGCGCCTCGCGCCCTCCGAGCGCGTCCACGGTTTCCACCTTAAACGTCTCGTTTTTTTCCTCAAAAATCCGCCGCGCCTCGGCCGCCGACACCATTTTTTTCTCGAAAATATAATCGGCCTTCACGATTTTTTCCATTTCATTTTCAATGCGTTTCAAATCCTCTTCGCCGAGCGGCGCCTCCAGCGCGATGTCGTAATAAAACCCCTCCTCGACCGGCGGCCCGAATCCGAGCCTGGCCCGGGGATAAAGGCGTTTCACCGCCTGCGCCAGCACATGCGCGCAGGAGTGGCGGATCTTGTCAAGATCGGTGTATTGTTCGGCGGTTTTTGTCATTTCAATTCTTTCCTCCCCTTACCAAGGGGAGGTGGTCGCCACAGGCGACCAGAGGGGCAGACGCTTTGCCATCATTCGTCAGCCCATTCACCTCCCCGGTCGCCGCGGCGACCACCCCTCCTTAAATAAGGAGGGGAAGATTGGGCAATACAGGACTCGCCCGCCAGAGGCGGGTCCGCCTTCGGCGGAAACCTTGTGACCTTTTCCATGTCAAGGAAACGTCCGCCATCAAAGCGCCGGCGGACGCCCGCCAAAGTTCCAGTGGCGGGCGCTCCAACCCACTGCTTGTCATCCTTCAATCACTATACATCATAATTTAAATGGGCAATACAGGACTCGAACCTGTGACCTTTTCCATGTCAAGGAAACGCTCTAACCAACTGAGCTAATTGCCCGAATCGCTCCCAAAATCAAATCCCGGTGCCGAGGGTGGGAGTTGCACCCACACGACCCGAAGATCAACGGATTTTAAGTCCGTAGCGTCTGCTGTTCCGCCACCTCGGCTGAAATCGAGGCGCGAACCGGAGTCGCACCGGTGTACGCGGTTTTGCAGACCGCTGCCTCACTGCTCGGCCATCGCGCCAAAATCGACTTCCTCTTCCAAATCCTTCTGCGCTATCTCGTGGTGAGCAAGGTCGCCGTAGGCGACCGCGTCGAACCACTGCTCGGCCATCGCGCCAATCCTTCATTCATTTTCGAAAATTCAAAATCGAAGGCCAGTAATCTAGCAGAAACGATTTTCCGAGTCAATTTGACCCGTTTTTTCGGTCTGACGGACCAAAAAATCCGCCAAACGCGCCTTCGAAAGAAGGCCGAGGTCCCGCCTTCTGCCCGCTTGATTCAAGACGATAAAATGAACTTTTTTTTCGCCGAACGGCCTTTCTTTTTTCGTCACTTTCTGCAGCACCAAAAGTTCCAGCGATTTTGATCTCAATTTTTTAAGGCCGTTCGCCAATAGTCTCCCGGACTCCAGCGCAAACCCCACAAAAATCTGATTTTTCTTCTTTGTTTTCGCCAAATCCGCCAAAATGTCCGGATTTTTCACGAACCGCACGCCCAAAAGCGTTTCTTTTTTGATCTTGGCCGGCGCAACCTTCGCGGGCCTCACGTCGCACACCGCCGCCGCCATGACAAGCACCTCGTGGCGCGCGATGAGCCTCTTCAGTTTTTCCCCGAGTTCGCGCGCGGTCTCCGCGTCCGCGGGACATTCGAGGGCCGTCACCGCGTGCCCCCTTTTTTTGGCCGCCGCCACCAGGGCCCGCCCCATTTCACCCGTCGAATAATTGGACAAAAAGCGCACCGGGTCCAAGGGCTCCCGCGTCGGGCCAAAGGCGATGAGAAAGCGGAGCTTGCGACGGGAAAGCATTCGGGAAAAATCTACAAGGCCAAAGCGGCGCGAACGGCCTTGAGGATCGCCGGATTCTCGGCCAGATGCCCCATGCCTTCGTCCGAACAGACAAGATGTCCGTGAATAGGCGGCACCACTTTCGCGCCATTGGCCTCGAGGCGTTTCAAATTTTCCTGCGTAAATTTATGGTTGTACATCTTCTCGTTCATCGCCGGCGCGATGACCAGCGGCGCGGTGCTGGCGAGCGCCGCGCAGGTCAGGACGTCGTCCGCCAGGCCGTGCGCGAGCTTGGCGATCACGTCCGCGGTGGCCGGCGCGATGAGGATCAGGTCCGATTGTTTGGCCAGTTCAATGTGAACCGGCCTCGGCCGCCCCGCCAGCGAGAAAAAATCCTCGATCACCTCTTGGCCGGCGAAACTTTGAAGCGAAAGCGGCGTCACAAAGTGACGCGCGTCGCGCGTCATCACCGGCGTCACCGAAAAACCCTCTTTTCGTAAAAGGGTGATGAGGTCAAACGCCAGATACGCCGCGATGGACGCGCTCACCCCGAGCAAAATGTTTTTCGTCCCTTTTTCCGGCTTCATCCCGAACTCTCCGCGCGGATGATCGCCCTCAGGATCTCGCGCGCCTTGTGAATGTCGCGGTTCACGATCCGGTAGTCGCACAGGTACCGGCCGTTCGTCATCGCGTTCAGCTCGCGCAGTTCGCGCGTGGCCACGCGCAGGCGTTTTTGAATTTCTTTCTTCGATTCGGTGCCGCGCTTTTCGAGGCGTTTTTTGAGTTCCGTCTTCGACGGCGGCGACAAAAACACAAAAACCGCGTTCGGCCGCACCCGCTTCACCGTTTTGGCGCCCTGCACGTCGATCAAAAGCAGGACATTCCGCCGCCGCTTCAAGTGCTCTTCGACTTCCTTCCGCGGCGTGCCGTAGGAATGGCCGAACACGTTCGCCCATTCGAGGAAACCGTTTCTCCGCCGGATCGCGGAAAATTCCTGCTTGGTGACGAAATAATAATCGGCGCCGTTCTGTTCGCTCGCGCGCGGCGGGCGCGTCGTGTAGGAAATGGAGGGCACGAGGTTCTTGTCGTCCTTCAAAAGCTCGCGCGCCAGCGTCGTTTTTCCGGTCCCGGACGACGCCGAAATGACAAACAGCCTGCCCTTACTCAAGCCCATATTTTCTTTTTGTGGGAAACAGTCGTTTGTTTGGTGGGATACAACTGATCGAAGACGATCTCCTCCGGCTCAAACCACAGCTTGATCTCGCGCTCGGCGTCCCCGGTGTTGCCGGAGGCGTGAATCACGTTTTCATAAACGCCCTTGGTCGTGATGCGGCCGAACGAGCCGCGGATCGTGCCGGGCTCGGCCTCTTCGGGATTGGTGGCGCCGCAGATTTTACGGATTTTTTTGATCGCGTCCTCGCCGTAATAAACAATCGCCATCACGCGCTTGGTGTGATAATCGCCCATGAGATATTTCACGATCTCCTCAAAAAAAGGCTTGTCCTTCATGTGGATGTAGTGCTCCTCGGCGAGCGCGCGCGGAACCGCCTTGATCTTCGCGCCGATGAGGACGAGTCTGGTCTCGGACAGGCGCGTCAACACATTGCCCGTCAGCGACTTCTGAAGGCCGTCGGGCTTAATGATAACGAGTGTGGGTTCTTCCATTGGCTGTTTAGTCTAAAAAATATTCGTAAACCTGTCAACGCAATTAAGCCGCTCCGAGGATTCTCAAAAGCCGCCCCAAATCCTCCGCCGAATAATATTCAATGTCGATCCGTCCCCTCTTCTTTCCCGCGTGGATCCGCACCCGCGTGCCCAGGTGATGCTGGAGCCTCTCTTCCACATTTCTCAGATGAGGATCGGTCTGGGCCCATAGCTTGGCCGAACGTTTTCTCGCGCGGTGCGCGGTCAGGACCTCGGTCTGCCTCACCGAAAGGCCTTTTTTCACGATCCGCTGACAAAAACTCACCTGCGTTTTTTCATCCGACAGGGACAGGAGCGCCCGCGCGTGTCCGAACGTGATCAGATTTTGAGACAGGTAATCCTGCACCTTGTCCGGTAAGTTCAGAAGCCGCAATAGGTTAGAAACCGAAGACTTGTCCTTTCCCACCCGGCTGGCAATGGAATCCTGAGTGAGTCCAAATTCCTGGGCCAGACGTTGATAGGCGCGCGCCTCCTCAATGGAGTTCAATTCTTCGCGCTGGATATTTTCAATGATCGACATCTCCAAAAGCTCCGAATCCGCCACGCGCCGGATGATCGCCGGAATTTCGTCGAAGCCCAGGTGTTTCACCGCGCGCAGTCGCCTCTCACCGGCAATCAATTCATAACTATCTGCCCCTTTTGACCTTACAAGTATCGGTTGGATCACTCCCTTTTCTTTAATGGACCGCGAAAGCCCCTCGATTTTTTCTTTCGAAAAATTCATCCGCGGCTGGAGAGGGCTTGGATGCACTTGAGAGACTTTCAGCATCTGCACTCTTTCCTTAAATCCCTGAGTGTCCTGCGGGATCAAAACGTCCAAGCCGCGTCCCAGAACTTTTCTTTCCATTTTATCTCCTATTTTAGCCCGTCATCCTGAGGCCGCCGAAGGTGACCGAAGGATCCCATCGTGTATCAGATTCTTCGTCGCTTCGCTCCTCAGAATGACCTCTCGAGTAAACTCCCTGTACTTTCTGGCCCCCTCCGAATCCTTATCGTAGAGGTAAATCGGCTTTCCAAATCCCGGCGCCTCGCTCAGGCGAATATTCCGGGGGATCACGGTGTTGTAAACTTTTTTTCCAAAATGCTTTTTCACCTCGCCAATCACCTCCTGGGTCAGGTTTGTGCGAAAATCCGCCATGGTCATCACGATGCCTTCGATTTCGAGGTTAAAATTCAAATTTTCCTTCACAAGGTCAATCGTTTTAACCAATTGGCTCAAACCCTCCAGAGCATAGTATTCGCATTGAATGGGAATCAAAACCGAATGGGCGCCGGTGAGCGCGTTGATCGTGAGGAGTCCCAGAGACGGCGGGCAGTCGACGATGACGAAATCGAAGGACGGATCGATCTGGCCGAGGAATTTTTTGAGTTTTCCCTCTCGGCCCAGTTCGCTCACGAGCTCCACCTCCGCGCCGGAAAGATTTTCATTGGCGGCGACCATCGAGAGATTGGGAATGACGGTGGAAACGATGAGTTCCGGCGAAGGGGAATTTTCGAGAAGCGCGTGGTAGGTGGATTTTTCGACTTTTCGTTTGTCAATCCCCATGCCGCTGGTGGCATTGCCCTGGGGATCCAAATCGACGAGCAAAACTTTTTTTCCTTCGAGAGCCAAACCCGCCGCCAGAGAAATCGCGGTGCTCGTTTTCCCGACTCCTCCTTTTTGATTGCAGATGGCAATTATTTTGGGCATCTTGAAGAGATAATATTCGAAGACAATCGGCGTGTCAATGAAAAACTACTGTTTCCACGTGGAAACTGACCGCGCGTCGGACTTACGGAGCGATTCGCGACGTCAAGTCCGCCACGCGCGGTCATCCTGAGGAGGCGCGACCTAGCGCCGACGAAGGATCAGTCCACCCTTTTCAACTTTTCAATATGGATCGCCAGCACCGAAATATCACAGGGCGTGATTCCCGAAATCCGAGCGGCCTGTCCCAGAGAGGCCGGTTTCGTTCTCTCAAATTTCTCTTTAGCCTCCCGGCTCATTCCTTTAATTTCACTAAAATTCACAAAATCAGGAATCTTTTTCTCTTCGTACTGCTTCAGCCGGTTCACGAGAGTCTCTTCTCTTTGAATGTAGCCCGCGTACTTGATCTCGATTTCGACCTGCCTTTCAATTTCTTCATCCTCAATGCCCTCATTTAGGATCCCCAAAACGTCTTTCAGGCGAATTTCAGACCGCCTAAGGTATTGATCCATAGGCACTTGATTGTATCGGCTTTTACGGATTTTCTCGACCCATTCCTGTATCCTTTTTTGTTTGGCCGAAAACCGATTAAACTGCTCTTTCGAGATCAGTCCCAGTTCATGGCCATACCCTAGGAGTCTTTTGTCCGCATTGTCCTGTCTCAAAAGTAAACGGTGCTCGGCCCGCGAAGTAAACATTCTGTAAGGCTCTTCTGTACCATTGGTTACGAGATCATCAATCAGCACGCCAATGTAGGCCTCGGCGCGCCCCAAAATAAATGGTTTTTTGTTTCTCATTTTCAGAACCGCGTTGATCCCGGCCATGAGCCCCTGACAGGCGGCCTCTTCGTAGCCGGAGGTGCCGTTGATTTGGCCGGCCAGATACAGATTTTCTATTTTTTTTGTCTCGAGCGTGTGCTTCACCTGTGTCGGTGGACAAAAATCGTACTCAATCGCGTATCCAAATCTCATAAGTTCAGTATTTTCAAGTCCTTCAATACTTCTTATAAGTTTTATTTGAAGATCCTGTGGAAAACTTGTTGAAAACCCGTTTATATAAATTTCCTGAGTCAAACGTCCCTCGGGCTCGAGAAAAAGTTGGTGGCGTTCCTTATCCGCGAAGCGGTAAACCTTGTCTTCGATCGAAGGACAGTAGCGCGGCCCGCGGCTTTGAATTTTTCCGGAGTAAAGAGGGGAACGGTGAATATTTTCCTTGATGAGCGCGTGAGTTTTTTCGTTTGTATAAGTGAGGTGGCAGGGAAGTTGGTCTTGCGTGATTTTTTCCGTGTGAAAACTAAAAGGCGTCGGGCTTTCGTCGCCGTGTTGGGCTTCGAGTTTTGAAAAATCGATCGAGCGGGCGTTGAGGCGCGGCGGGGTGCCGGTTTTGAGGCGCTTGATTTCAAATCCGAGGCCCGCCAGACACCCCGATAGGCCCAGAGAGGGCTTGTCGCCCGCGCGGCCGCCGCCGAACGTCACGTCCCCGATGTGGATGAGGCCGTTTAAGAAAGTGCCGGTGGTCACGATCACCGCGTTCGCGGCATAAAACGTCTGGATCGTGGTCACGACGCCCTTGACGGCGTTTCCGTCGGTCAAAATTTCCTTCACCTCGCCCTGCTTCAGATCCAAATTTGCCTGCGACTCCAAAATATTTTTCATCGTCATCGCGTAGAGTTTTTTGTCGCACTGCGCGCGAGGCGCCCACACCGCGGGGCCCTTGCTCGTGTTTAGCATGCGGAATTGGATGCCGGTTTGGTCGGTGACGCGCGCCATTTCGCCGCCGAGCGCGTCGATCTCGCGCACGATGTGGCCCTTGGCGATGCCGCCGACGGCGGGATTGCAGGACATCTGCGCCACGGAGTCGATATTCATGGTGAGCATCAAGGTTTTCGCGCCCATTCGCGCGGCGGCAAGCGACGCCTCACAGCCGGCGTGTCCGGCGCCGATCACGATGACGTCGTATTTTTTTTCGGAGATCCCGTTCACGAAACGAGGGTCATGTTTTTCAGGCGCAGTTGATAAAACGTCATGAGGAGCGTGTTGGTGAGCCAGTAAAGCACCAGTCCCGACGGCATGGAATAAAAAATAAATCCGAAAAGGACCGGCATCATCACCGCCATCATTTTTTGCTGGGATTCCGTCGCGGGGTCCTGGCCTTCGAGTTTGATTTGGGTGAATTTTTGCTGAAGGGCCATCGCCGCCGCCATGAGGAGCGGCAAGATGTGAACGCTGTTGCCCAGAAAGGGGAGGGAGAGTCCCAACGGCACGCTGTCGGGCGAGGAAAGGTCCCGGATCCAGAGCAGTTTGGAATTGATCAAAATCACGGACTTCGAAAGGGCCACGTAAAGCGCGATGAAAACCGGCATCTGGATCAGCATCGGCAGGCAACCGCCGAAGGGATTGACCTTGTGCTTCTTGTAAAGCTCCATCGTCTCGCGGTTCAGCTTCTCCGGATTTTTCTTGTGCTGTTCGCGCAGGCGCGTCATCTGCGGCTGAACCAACTGCATCCGTTTCATCGACAGGTAACTCACGCGCGTGAACGGAAAGAGGAGGAGGTTGATGAGCACCGTGAGGGCGATGATGGACAGGCCGTAATTCTTAAAAATTTTATGCAAAAGTTCGAGCCCTCCCACCAGTATTTTCCCGATGGCGTCCAGTTTTCCGAAGTTCACGAGCGGCCCCAGGCCGATCGGATCCAGCTCCTGAAGCTCATTGGGTCCGATGTAAATTTGAAACTCGTGCTCCGCGGACGAACGGGCGAGCACGGAAATTTTTTCGGAAACCAGAGAAGTCTTTGAGCGGTGGCCGCCCAGGCCCTGCACGAGGCCCGTGAACCCGCCGCCCGAGAGCGGCTTCACGAGGATGGAAAAATGCCTGTCTTTCACGGCGACCCACTCGGGCGGCACGAGGCTCGAAACGCTTTTTCCGAGCTTGGTCTCCTTCACGTGACGGATCTCGGGGCGGCCGCCGGCGTTCGAGTAAAAATTGGACTCGAGGTACTGGCTGTCAATCGAGTGGCGCGGGGGAATGTCCGGGCCGACCACGAGGGCATACCGAAACTCGATCGCTTCGGAGGAATTATTTTGAAAACTCAGGCGCAGTTTGCCGTCGTAGCGCGCGGCGCCGAACGTGAGCGTTTTTTTGATTTTCAGCTTGCCGCCTAAAACGGTTTCCGCGAGAATATTTTCCGGATCCGCCGCCCGGACCTCATAATCGCCGGCGGCCTCGGCCGGAAGACCGGCATTATTTTCTAAAATCTCCGCCGCGAACGGGGCCTGTCCCGAATCCTCGAGTGAAACGAGGCGGAGCGGCCTCTGTGTTTCCGAATCGGCGAATTTTTTGAAAGCAATTTCGCGCAAGACCCCGCCTTTTTTGTTGAACACCAGGCGCAGGTTTTCATTTTCAAAAAGAATATCCCCGGCCGGCGACAGCTCGGCGGCGGACGCGGAGACAGCGGCGGAATGGGGCAGGGCCGGACTCGCCGGCGAAGCCGGTTTTATGAAACCGGCCTTGGGCGCGGACGCCGCGGGGCCTTTATAATCCGGATAAATTTTCTGCAAAATAACCGGATAAAATCCCAACATTAAAAACGAAAGGGTCAGCGCCAGAAGCGTTCTTTTTTCCATTAATCCTCGATGCCGGGAAGCGGGTCATCGCCCCCGGCGCAAAACGGGTGACAGCGGGACAATCGCGAAAGCGTCAAAGAAAAGGCCCTGAAATAACCAAAGCGATCAAAGGCCTGGGCGGCGTAGCGCGAACAGCTCGGGTGAAACCGGCAGGCCGCTCCCTGAACGGTTCCAAAAAAAAGGGAGACAAAACGGATGAGGGTGACGGTGATTTTTTTCATTCAAAGCGCCTTTAAAAGAGCCCCCAGGGCGCGCCGCGCCGTTTCCAAATCCACTTTTTCGGGCCGGTTTTTCACCTGAAAAAGATAAACCCCGTTTCCGCCCGGCGGCAGGCCCTCGGCGCGGATGGCCTCGCGGAGCACTCTCCGGATCCGGTTCCGCGCGGTGGCCAAGGGCACAACTTTTCGGGGAATGGAGATCAGAAAAGGTTTTCGAGAGCGCTTTACGCCGGCCGCGTCGCGGTCCAATAATTTAAGCGCCAGCCAAAACTCTTGGGGAACCATTGCGGCTAGACCGTGAGGACATGCCGCCCTTTTTGCCGGCGGCGGCGCAGGACCGCGCGGCCGTCTT
This sequence comes from Candidatus Omnitrophota bacterium, assembly GCA_016197155.1. Taxonomy (GTDB): domain Bacteria; phylum Omnitrophota; class Gorgyraeia; order 2-02-FULL-51-18; family 2-02-FULL-51-18; genus JACPWF01. The sequence continues at coordinate 30,545 of JACPWF010000024.1, forward strand.
TGGTTTGCATGCGCTTGCGAAAACCGTGCGTGCGTTTTCGTTTGATATTGGATTTGTTGGTCAGCGTTTTTTTCATAAATTTCCCCGTGAGTTGAGGGATTATAACACAATCTGCTACCTAGTCAAGCAATCCTGATGCGCAGTTTAGAAAATAGTAGTTGAAATATCGAAAGGGAGTTGTTATAATCACGCTCGACTTTTTGGTTTTCCGGTTAAAAGTGGCGCTGTGGATAAATTGTTGATAAGTTTACAAAATCCCTTTCTGAATTTTTGCTTGAATAATATTTTCTTAATCTATTATAAATAAACAACTTATATTAAAAAATAATTCAATAAATTAAGCCTCTCTAGAAAAACCTGTGGATAAAAATAGATTGAATTCGCCGGACGGGATTTGGGTGAAGGCGATGGATGGCCTTCAAAAAGAGCTGAGTTCCCAAGTCTGCGAGCGTTGGCTAAAGCCGATCCGCCCCCTCTCCCTCGGAGAAGGGGAGCTCACTCTCGGGGTCCCCGACGAGTTCTTCAAAAACTGGATCATTGACCATTACGGGCCCATTATTTCCCTATCGATTAAGGAAATAGTTAATAATCAAAATTTTAAGGTTGGATTTGAGCTGTATAATGAGCAAAATCAATTAGATATAGCTATTACCGATTCGGCCAATCAAGACACAAAACCGGCCCATATTCCGACAATCCCCCAAGGTTTTCAAGAGTTTACATTCAATAACCGGTACACCTTCGAAAGTTTCGTAGTCGGCCCCTCAAACCGCTTCGCCCATGCCGCCTCCATGGCCGTCGCCCAAACACCGGCCAAGGCCTACAACCCCCTTTTCATTTACGGCCCTGTCGGTTTGGGAAAGACTCACCTGATGCAAGCCATTGGGCAGTCAATACTTACAAAATACCCCTCCACGAAAGTCCTCTACATCACCAGCGAAAAATTCACCAATCAACTCATCAACGCGATCAAAACCGGCACGACGATCCGGTTCCGGGAAAAATACAGAAACGTTGACTGCCTTTTGATCGACGACATTCATTTCATCGCCGGGAAAGAATCGACGATGCAGGAATTTTTTCACACGTTCAACACGCTCTACGACGCCCACAAGCAGATCGTCGTCTCGAGCGACAAGCCGCCGAAGGACATTTCCAATCTGGAGGAGCGGCTTGTCTCGCGCTTTGAGTGGGGCCTGGTCACGGACATCCAACCGCCCGATTTTGAGACGCGCACGGCCATTTTGAGAAAAAAAGCGGACCGGGAAAACCTTCATATCCCCGATTCCGTGACGTTTTTCATTGCGGATAAAATAAAATCCAATATCCGCGAACTGGAGGGCGCGCTCATCCGCGTGGTCGCCTATTCCAAGCTCGTCGGAAAAGAAGTGGACGAAACGGTCGCGCAGGAAGTCTTAAAAGATTTGATCGTGGCCGATCAAAAGAAGATTACGATTGACCTTATTCAAAGGAGAGTGGCAGAATATTTTGAGATACGCCCGTCGGACATGACGGCCAAGCGAAGGTCCCGAAATGTCGTTTATCCCAGGCACATTGCCATGTACCTTTCCCGGGAAATGACCAGCCTTTCCCTTCCGGAGATTGGGGAGCAATTCGGCGGCAGGGACCACACCACCATTTTGCACGCTTATGAAAAAATAAGAAAGGACGTCAAAAAAGACCAAAAGGTGAAATGGCTTGTGGATAAGTTGATGACTGAGGTTAAAAAATAAAGGGGTTGTGGATAACCCGGTAGTTATCCACAAGGTAAGGTTGGGGTAAGTTGTTTTAAAAATTAATTTTGGGGACTATTCAGATTATCAACAGGCCCTACTACTAATACGGTTTTATTTAGAGTAATTAAAATAATAAAAGCAGAGCGGGGGGTGCCATGAAAATAAGCGTGTCGAAGGAAAATTTGTTAAGGGGAATTCAGGCCGTGCAGAATGCCGTCAGCACCAAAAGCACCCTTCCCATCCTTTCCCATATTCTTTTGGAGGCGAAGAAAAATGAAATCCGTTTAACCGCGACAGACTTGGAGATTGGTGTTTCCATTAAAATTGACGGGGAGGTCGCCGAGGAAGGGGCCATCACCGTTCCCGCGAGAAAGTTCAGCGAGATCATTAAGGAACTTCATCCGCAAAAACCCATCCATATTTCCGTGAAGAAAGGGCAATCCATCCAGATTGATTCAGATAAGAGCTATTTTCGCTTGATGGGCCTTTTGAGGGATGATTTTCCGCAGCTCCCCGATTTTTCATCCAAAGGATCGGACATGGTAAAAATTCCTCAAAAAACATTAAAGGAGATGATTCAACTCACCTCTTTCGCGATGAGCCACGACGAAACGCGGTATGTTTTAAACGGGATTCTTTTCAGTTTTAAGGATAAAATTTTAAAACTGGTCGCGACGGACGGGCGAAGGCTGGCGATCATCGAAAAGACGATCGAAGAACTCGGCCATTTTAAAAAAGAGGTGATTTTGCCGATGAAAACCACCCAGGAACTGTCGCGAAATTTAACGGACGAGGGAGAGGTGTTTTTTTCCTTTAAGGAAAATCAGGCCCAGATCGGTTTGGGACCGATCCACATCACGTCGCGTTTGATCGAGGGGGAATATCCGAACTACGAGCAGGTGGTTCCGAAGAAAACAAAGGAGGAACTGCGGATCAACACCCAGGAATTTCTGCAGGCGGCGCGGCGCGCGAGTATTTTGACGAGTCAGGACTCGCAGTCGGTTAAAATTAATTTTATCAAAGACCGGATGATCATCACCAAAAACACGCCGGAGGTGGGAGAGGCCCGAGAGGAAGTGGAAGTGGATTATAAGGGCGGGGAGTTTGTGATCGGGTTTAATCCGGCGTTTTTGATCGATGTGTTGAAAAATATTGAGGAAGAAAATATTCATTTGGGCCTCACCGACCCCGAGAAGCCCGCGGTGATCCGTAGCGGAAAAGACTATACCTACATCGTTCTCCCCATGCAGGTGACATGAGGCGCGCCACCAGGCCCATTTCCGAAATCGTCAAAACGGTTTTCGCGGATTTGGAAAAGGGCCGGAATGTTTTCCGGGAGGAGATGGAGGAAAAATGGAAACAGACCCTCGGGCCGGCGGACGCGCGGCACTCGGCGCCGGAGAGCCTGAGGAAAGGGATCCTGACGGTGCGCGTCGACAGCTCCGCGTGGATGCAGGAGATGTCGATGCGGCAGAGGAAAATTTTAAAAGCGTTGCAAAGCGTATACGGAAAAGATAAAATTTCAAGACTTCATTTTAAAATCGGGGAATTTTAATGGCGAAAGTCGGGAAAGACAAACCTAAAAAAGAAGACAAGACGCCCGCGGAGTCCGTGAACGGAAGTCCGGCCAAGGCCGCGTCCTACAGCGCCCAAAACATCCAGGTGCTGGAGGGGATGGAGGCGGTCCAGAAGCGCCCGGCCATGTACATCGGGGACGTGGGTATGCGCGGACTGCATCACCTGGTTTACGAGGTGGTGGACAACTCCGTCGACGAGGCGCTGGCGGGGCATGCGGACAAGATCGACGTCGTGATCCACTCCAACAACAGCGTCTCGGTCACGGACAACGGCCGCGGCATCCCGGTGGACATCCACAAGGGCGAGAAAAAACCCGCCGTCGAGGTCGTGCTCACCATGCTCCATGCCGGCGGAAAGTTTGACAAAAAAACCTACAAGGTTTCGGGCGGCCTCCACGGCGTCGGCGTGAGTGTCGTGAACGCGCTCTCGGAGTGGCTCGAGGTCGAGATCCGCCGCGAGGGCAATATCTACCACCAGCGCTACCAGTGCGGCAAGACCGCGACCAAGCTCACCACGATCGGCAAGTCGAAAACCACCGGAACGAAGGTCACGTTCAAGGCCGACAAGAAAATTTTTAATATTCCCATTGAGTACAATTACGAAATCCTCGCCAACCGCCTGAGGGAGCTCGCCTTTTTGAACAAGGGCCTCACCATCACGCTGAAGGACGAGCGCGCGAAGGAAAAAGAAGACAAATTTTATTTCACGGGCGGCATCGTTTCCTTCGTTCAGGAACTCAATAAAAATAAAAACCCGCTTCACCCCAAGGTCATCTATTTCACCGGCGAAAAGGACAACACGCAGGTCGAGATCGCGATGCAGTACAACGACGGCTACGCGGAGAATATTTTCAGTTTCGTGAACAACATCAACACCACCGAGGGCGGCACGCACGTGACCGGATTCAAGGCCGCGCTCACGCGCTGTGTGAACCAGTACTGCAAGGGGAAAAATATCCTGAAGGACGACGTCTCGATCCAGGGCGATGACATCCGCGAGGGCCTCATCACGATCATCAGCTGTAAGGTGCCCAATCCCCAGTTCGAGGGCCAGACGAAGACCAAACTCGGCAACAGCGAGGTCGAGGGCCTCGTCGAATCGATCGTGAACGAGGGCTTGGGAAAATTTTTTGAGGAAAATTCGAGTACGGCCAACAAGATCATCGAAAAAGCCGTGCTCGCCGCCAAGGCGCGCGAGGCCGCGCGGAAGGCGCGCGAGCTCACCCGTCGAAAGGGCGCTCTCGAGAGCGGCTCGCTCCCGGGGAAACTCGCCGACTGTCAGGAAAACGACGCCTCGCTCTGCGAGGTGTATCTGGTCGAGGGCGACAGCGCCGGAGGCTCGGCAAAAATGGGCCGCGACAGGCGCTTTCAGGCGATCCTGCCTTTGAAGGGAAAAATTTTGAATGTCGAAAAGGCGCGGCTTCACAAGGTGCTTTCGAACGACGAAATTTGCACGATCATCAACGCCCTGGGCACCGGCATCGGCGAGGAATTTAATCTCGAGAAACTGCGCTACCACAAGATCGTCATCATGTGCGACGCCGACGTCGACGGCAGTCACATCCGGACACTCATCCTGACTTTCTTTTACCGCCAGATGAAGGCGCTTATCGAAAAGGGGCATGTCTACATCGCCCAGCCGCCTCTTTATAAGATTAAAAGGGGCAAGCGCGAGGAATACATTGAAACTGAAGAACAGATGAGCGAGCTTCTTTTGGAATTGGGCAGTGAAGGCGCAACCCTCGTCCGCATGAAGGATAAGGAAAAAATATTGGACAAGAAATTGATAGACATTTTGAAATTATTAACATCTTTAGAAAAGATTTCATCCGGTTTGAGTAAAAGGGGAGTAGAATTATCAAAATATCTATCATTGAGAGATAAGAAGACCAAAAAACTGCCATATTATAGGGTAAAAGTGGATGAAGAAGACCAGTTTTTATACGATGATGATGACCTGGCAAAGCTCACAAAGAAGCATGAAAAGAATGAGCTGGAGATCACAGAGTTTTTTGAGTCCGAGGAGCTGGCGGAAACCGTGGTGAAGATTGAGAAGTTGGGGGTGGATATCGAGGATTATTATGAATTGCCCGCTTCCAAAGCAAAGGAAAAATCCGCGAAGTCGGGAGCCCTCTACAAATGGGAGCGGCAGGACGAGGAGCCGGTTTACCTTTCGAACTTGGCGGAAGCGCTGAAGTTGGTGCAGGCCGAGGGCAAAAAGGGGATGGCCATCCAGCGTTATAAAGGCTTGGGCGAGATGAATCCCGAACAGCTTTGGGAGACGACGATGGATCCGGCCAAGCGGACGGTTTTGAGGGTGGAGCTTGAGGATGCCGTCGAGGCGGACAAAACGTTTACGACGCTCATGGGCGATGAGGTGGACCCGCGCCGCGAGTTCATCCACAAGTATGCCCGTGAAGTGAGGAATTTAGACATTTGAGGAATTTGGATATTTAAGGAATAAAGATGCCCGATAAAACCGAGAAAACGGAAAATAAATACGCCAAAGACGAGAAAATCGTTCCTGTTTTCATTGAACAGGAAATGAAGACCTCGTATCTCAACTACGCGATGAGCGTCATCGTGGGGCGCGCGCTTCCGGACGTGCGGGACGGTTTGAAACCTGTCCATCGCCGCATCCTCTACGCGATGCGGGAGCTGGGACTCGACCATTCGAAGGCTTACAAAAAATCCGCGCGCATCGTCGGAGAAGTTTTAGGAAAATACCACCCGCACGGCGACACGGCCGTTTATGACACGATGGTGCGCATGGTGCAGGAATTTTCCCTGCGTTATCCCCTCGTCGACGGGCAGGGGAACTTTGGCTCGGTCGACGGCGATTCCGCGGCGGCGATGCGCTACACGGAGGCAAGGCTGGCCGGCATCACCGACGAAATTTTGCGGGACATCGACAAAAATACCGTGAACTTCGCGCCCAACTTCGACGAAACACTCGAAGAGCCGACACTGCTTCCCGCGACATTGCCCAATCTTTTGTGCAACGGCTCGAGCGGCATCGCCGTCGGCATGGCGACCAATATTCCCCCGCACAATCTGAACGAAGTCTCGGACGCCATCGTCGCCACGCTCGACAATCCGGAAATCGAGACAAAGGAATTGATGAAACACATCAAGGGCCCCGATTTTCCGACGGGGGCCACGATCTGCGGGACCGACGGGATCAAATCCGCCTACGACACCGGCCGGGGTCTCGTCAAAATCCGCGCCAAGGCCAATGTCGAAGAGATCAAAAACGGCAAGCAGGCCATCGTCGTCACGGAGATCCCCTACCAGGTGAATAAGGCCAGCCTCATCGAGACCATCGCGGATCTCGTGAACGAGAAAAAAATCGAAGGCATCTCGGACGTCCGTGACGAATCGGACAAAGACGGCATGCGTCTGGTGATCGACCTGAAACGCGACGCCAACGCGCAGGTGGTCCTGAATCAGCTCTTCAAGCACACGCAGATGCAGACCACGTTCGGCATCATTTTCCTGGCGCTGGTCGACGGCAGTCCCAAGGTTTTGAAATTGAAGGAAATCATTCACGAGTACATCCGCCACCGGAAAGAAATCATCCTCCGCCGCACGCGGTTTGATCTGGAAAAGGCCAAGGCCCGCGCGCACATCGTCGAGGGCCTGAAAAAAGCGGTCGACATTCTGGACAAAATCATCAAGACCATCCGCAAATCGAAAAATCCCGCGGAGGCGAAGGTCGCGCTCGTCGAGACCTACGAATTTTCCGACAAGCAGGCCCAGGCGATCCTGGAGATGCAGCTCCAGAAGCTCACGGGGCTCGAGATTCACAAATTGGAAGAGGAATACAAGGACCTTTTGAACAAGATCGAGATCTTCGAATCGATCTTGAAGTCCGAAAAGAAGGTTTTTGAAATCGTGAAGGAAGAGCTGGCCGCGCTCAAAGCCAAATACGGCGACGAGCGCCGCACCGAGATCTCGCGCAGTGCCGACACGGACTTTGACATCGAGGACCTGATCGCCGACGAGGACGTGGTCGTGACGATCAGCCACCAGAACTACATGAAGCGCCTGCCGGTGACGACTTACCGCAAGCAGAAACGGGGCGGGGTGGGCGTGGGATCGGGCGGCGTCGAGGAGGATTTTGTGGAGCATCTTTTCATCGCCTCGACGCACGACAACCTGCTTCTTTTCACCTCAAAAGGCAAGGCGTTTGTCATCAAGGTCCACGAGATCCCGCAGGCCAGCCGGATTTCGAAGGGAAAATTTATCTCCAACTTCGTGTCCCTCGCGCAGGGCGAAAAGGTGACCTCCTACATGCCGGTTCCGAAGTTTGAAGAGAACAAGTTTATCGCGATGGCCACGCGGATGGGGCAGATTAAAAAATGCCCTCTCACGGATTTTGAAAATACACGCAAGAGCGGCATCCTCGCGATCGGTTTGGATCCGAAGGACGAGCTCATCGAGGCCGAGCTCACCGACGGCCGGCAGGAGATATTTCTCGCCACGCGAAAAGGCAAGGCGATCCGCTTTCCCGAGAATCTCGTGCGGTCGATGGGCCGCACGGCCGGCGGCGTCCGCGGGATCAGCCTGGAACCCAATGACTATCTCATCGGGATGGAGGTCGTCGACAAAAAAGCGACGCTTCTCTCCGTCACCGAGAAAGGTTTTGGCAAGCGCTCCGAGATCGGCGAGTACCGCGTGACCTCGCGCGGGGGAAAAGGCGTCACCAACATCAAAGTCACCGAAAAAAACGGCGAAGTCGTCGGCCTCAAGTGCGTCACCGACAGGGACGACGTGATCCTCATGACCAAAGAAGGCATGGTCGTGCGCTGTCCCGTGAAAGACATCCGCGAAACCGGCCGCGTGGCCCAGGGTGTGCGGCTCATCAACCTCAAAAAAGCCAACGACCGCGTCTCCACCGTCGCCAAAGTCGAACCCGAGGATGAGACCACTGACCCCATCGTCTAGCCTGGCTTAGGACATCACCCTTTCACGGTGATGACACGGGTTCAAATCCCGTTGGGGTCGTGGATTCGACGCGCCGTGAGGAAAAGTATTTCCTCACGGCTTGCTCACCACGAGCCTAGTCGAATCCATAGCCGACTTTCAACAAAATTTTAAAATGATTTTCGTTTTTAACTTCCGATTCACATCTCCGTAACATTCACCCGTATCATGACCATCCTGCGAGCAAAAAACCATAAAGGCGCGGAAGATGAGGGAAAAACGGCACTTGGAAGTCTTGTACCAAATAAGCCGCGCCCTCGTGGGAAAGCAGGATTTGGACGCTATCCTTCAGCAGGTCGTCACGATGACGGCGGAGCTGGTAGGTTCTAAAATTTGTTCTTTGATTTTGTTGGACTTGGGCAGAGATGAGCTGGCCATAAAAGCAACCCAGAGTCTCAGTCTTTCCTACAAGGAAAAACCGAACATTCCGGTGAGCCGCAGTGTCAGCGGAATGGTGATCAGGAAAAAGCAGGCCATTCAAGTGGGAGATGTCACGAAGGATCCGCTGTACGGCTATCCCGAGATCGCCAAGCAGGAAGGTTTAAAGTCGCTTTTGTGTGTGCCGCTGGTGCTCTCGGGCAAGGTGATAGGCGTTCTGAATTGTTACACGGAAGAGGAAAAAGTTTTCACAAACGAGGAAATACAGCTTGTTCAAATGGTGGCCAATCAGGCGGCCATCGTCATTGAACACGTCCGGGTTGTTTCCGAAGAGGCGCGGGCCAAACTCGCCCTCGAGACGAAAAAAGCCGTGGATGCCGCTAAACGCGTTTTGATGAAGAAACGCAAAATAAGCGAAGAAGAGGCCCATCGGTTCATTCAGCGGGCCAGCATGGAGAAAAATAAGCCGCAAAAGGAAATTGCCGAAGCTGTTCTCATGGCAGTGGAACTAGAAAAGTAGCCGAAAAAGTTTTATTTAAGGATAAAGACGTCCTTATTTTGGAGGGAGTCAATGGCGACTCCGATCAAGATAAGGACTTTTTATTTCTGAGGGTTTTATGAAGCCAAGGCGTCTCGTAGTGATCGGAAACGGCATGGCAGGCATGGCCTGCCTGGATGAGATTCTAAAAAGAAAGCCGAATTTTGAGATCACGGTTTTCAGCGAGGAACCTTATTTCAACTACAATCGCATTTTATTGTCCGCCGTGTTGGCCGGTGAGAAAACGGCCGACGAGATTTACATCAACACCGAAGAGTGGTACCGCCAGAACCGGATCACGCTCCATTTGGGCGAAAAGGTTGTCGAAGTGGACTCGAAAAACAAAACCATTCTTACGGAGAAAGGCTATTCCTTCGACTACGACACCCTCCTTTTGGCCACAGGCAGTCATCCCTTTATTCCGCCCATCGAAGGCACGAGCAGAAAAGGCGTTTACGTTTTCAGAAATCTGAAGGATACGGGCCGTATTTTAGAGCACTGCAAATCCGCTCGAAAAGCGGTCGTGATCGGCGGCGGACTCTTGGGCCTTGAGGCGGCGCGTGGGCTACTCAATCGCGGACTCGAGGTGACTGTGGTTCACCTCATGGACCGTTTGATGGATGTTCAACTCGACGCCGTTGGCGGACAATTCTTGAGACGGGAGATCGAGAAACTTGGCATCGAGGTCCTGCTCAATAAGAATACCGAAAAACTCACGGGCGGCGAAAGTGTCGAGGGGGTGCTTTTTAAAGACGGCTCAATGATTCCCGCGGACATGGTCGTGATGGCCTGCGGGATACGGCCGAATGTCGAACTGGCCAGGCAAGCGGGTCTGAAAGTGAATCGCGGGATTGTCGTCAATGACAGGATGGGGACAAGCGATCCGAGTATCTTTGCGGTGGGCGAATGCGTGGAACATCGCGAGAAGGTTTACGGTCTTGTGGCGCCGCTCTATGACCAGGGAAAAATTTTAGCGGCCACGATGACCGGCGAAAGAGGGCCGGTTTATGAGGGATCGACATTGGCAACCAAGCTCAAAGTGATGGGCATAGAGCTTTTTTCGGCCGGTGATTTCAAGGGGGATGAACCCGACAAAGAAGTGGTCGCCTACCAGGACCATGCGTTTGGCGTCTATAAGAAGATTGTGGTTCATCAAGAGCGCGTGGTAGGCGCGATCTTGATAGGGGACGCTTCGGACGCCAACCGTTTTCTCGAAATGATGCGAAAAAAAGAACCCGTCGGAGATAAACGGCATCATTTGCTTTTTGATGCGCCACTTGCATCGCCCGGTTCAACGACCGACGTCATGTCCCGTCCCGACGGAGACACGATTTGTGGCTGTATCGGCGTGACCAAAGGCCAGATCGTCACCGCGATCCGCGAAAACAATCTCAAGACCGTTTCGGCGGTAAAAGCTTGCACGAAAGCTTCCTCGGGATGCGGCACTTGCGCGGGACTTGTGCAGGAAATGGTAAAGGCCGTGGCCGGCTCAACATTCGAAGAAGAAAAAAAAGAAGTTTTGTGCGCGTGCGTGCCTTTTCCGAAAGAACAACTGCGGACGATGATTAAAACTCAAAATCTTAAGTCCGTGCAGGATGTTCTCGATATCTATGGCAACGGCATGGGGTGCTACTTTTGTAAACCGGCCTTGAGCTTCATCGTGGACGAGGTGCATCTGGGTGAACATAAAGAAGACCGCTCGGCGCGATTTATCAACGACCGCGTCCATGCCAATATTCAAAAAGACGGGACGTTTTCCGTCGTGCCCAGGATGCGCGGGGGCGTGACGAATCCCAAAGAGCTTCGTAAAATTGCGGATGTCGCGGAAAAGTACAAAGTGCCGATGGTAAAGGTTACCGGAAGCCAGCGCCTCGATCTTTTGGGGGTAAAGAAAGAAGACTTGCCGAAAATATGGGCGGAGCTTGGAATGACGTCCGGTTATGCTTACGCAAAAGCGGTGCGAATGGTGAAGTCCTGCGTCGGAACCGATTTTTGCCGTTATGGCACGCAGAATTCCATTGCGACGGGAATTAAATTAGAAGAATTGCTCGAAGGGCTTTACACCCCGGCAAAAGTCAAAATGGGCGTCGTGGGCTGTCCGCGCAATTGCGCCGAGGCGACCGTCAAAGATATCGGGCTTGTCGGCATCGAAGGCGGCTGGCAGGTGGTGATCGGCGGCGCCGCGGGGAAGAGTGTGCGTGCGGCGGATATTCTTTGCACGGTGAAAACGACCGAGGAAGCGCTGGAAGCGGCTTTGCTTTTTTTCCAATATTACCGGGAGAACGGAGAGTATCTGGAGCGCACTTATGATTTCGTGCCGAGAGTCGGTCTCGAAAAAATCCGCCGCGAGACGGTGCTGGCTTCCGAAGAAAAGAAAACAGCGCTTTTGGGTCATCTGGAGAAAGCGAAAGCAAAAGCGGTGAATCCGTGGGCGGTGGAATCGGAGAAACCGGCGCATCCTTATCAATTTCAGGATTTTGTTTTGCCGAAAGACACACAAGCGCTTGTGTTTCAAGAGAGCCTGTGATGACCGTCCAGTGGTTTCCGGTCGCGGAGCTCGGCGCCATCCCGAAAAATGAGGGCCGGAAAGTTTCGTTTGGCGAAATAGAAATTGCCTTGTTCAATTTGGGCGAGGAATACCGCGCTGTGGATAACCGCTGTCCACACAAGCAGGGACCATTGGCGGATGGGATCGTGTCGGGAAAGTCGGTTTTTTGCCCGTTACACAGTTTGAATGTCAGCCTGGAGAATGGCTGCGCGATTCGCGGCGCGGGATGCGTGAAGGTTTATCCGGCGAAAGTAATGGGCGCGAGGGTTTGCGTTGCTTTTTATGAAGGGAAACAATGAAAGAGATCGTGGCGATTATTCGTCCTCAAAGGGATCGGGCGACAAAAGAAGAGCTTGTGAAAATCGGTTGTTTGACTTGCACGACGTTTCGTGTTTACGGGCGAGGCAAACAGCGGGGGCTCACGTATAAGTCGGCTTTGGGAAACGGCTCAGCGCCGGTCGGCATGAAGTACCTGCCGAAGAAAATGGTTTACCTCATGGTGAATGACCAGCAAGTGAAACCGATTGTTCAGGCGATTTTACGCGCCAATCAAACCAGTCAATACGGGGACGGAAAGATCTTCGTGACCGATTCGAAGGAAGTGGTGAGAATCCGTACGGGAGAAAGAGGAGAGGTGGCGATTCGATGAAGATGATCAAGGCCGTGATACGGCCCGAAAGAGAATCAGAGGTTCTGAGCGGACTTGAGAAAGAAGGGTTTTATTCGCTCACAAAGTGGGACGTCTTGGGACGTGGTCGTCAAAAAGGTGTCCAGGTCGGCAAGACGACCTACGATGAACTGGCAAAACTATTGCTCATGGTCGTCGTAGAAGACGTTGACTTAAAAAGAGCCATTGAAACGATCGAGACTCATGCGCGAACCGGTAATTTCGGAGACGGAAAGATTTTTGTTTCAGACGTGAAAGAGGCGTACACCATCCGCACCGGCAAAAGCCGGTTGTGATTTTACATTCATAAGAAAGGAATTTACGAATGAGGATCAAGGATTTCGTAAAAAGCGGCCATCCCCCCACGCTTTTTTCAGCTTTTTTGTATTTTGACATCAGTTTTATGGTTTGGGTACTGATCGGCGTCCTGGGAGTTTACATCGCCAAGGATTTTGGCTTGAGCGCGACGCAAAAAGGTTTCATGGCGGCAATCCCGCTTCTGGGCGGGGCGCTCGTGCGTATTCCCCTGGGCCTTCTCGTCGATCACATCGGACCCAAAAAAACAGGGATGATCGCTCAAGCCGCCGTGATCCTGCCGCTTTTGGGAATTTGGCTTTTTTCGCCGGCGCTTGACGCCGTGCTCGCATTCGGTCTTCTTTTGGGGATCGCCGGAGGAAGCTTCGCCGTGGCACTGCCTCTGGCGAGCCGTTGGTACCCGCCGAAACACCAAGGCATGGCGCTCGGAATCGCTGGAGCGGGGAATAGCGGCACGGTTTTGGCGAGTCTTTTTGCGCCGCGTTTGGCTGAAGTCTTTGGCTGGAGAAACGTCTTTGGCCTTGCGCTTCTTCCGGTCGCGGCCGCCTTTGTCATTTATTTGGTCCTGGCCAAGGAAAGTCCGCAGCAGCCTCAGCCGAAAAGGCTCGGAGAGTATCTCTCCGTTTTTAAAGAAACCGATACGTTCTGGTTCTGCTTTTTTTACAGCATCACTTTCGGCGGCTTCGTCGGCTTGGCCAGTTTCCTGGGAATTTTCTTTCACGATCAATACGGACTGACCAAAATAAATGCCGGCTATCTGACGGCATGTTGCGTTGCGGCCGGGAGTTTTGTCCGGCCCGTCGGCGGGTATCTCGCCGATCGCTTTGGCGGCATCCGGATGCTTTCGGTTCTGTTTGGTTTGATTGCGTTCTTCATGATGGGAGTGGGTTCTTTGCCGACGGTTTTGACGGCAACCGTTCTTATGTTTTGCGGCATGGCGTGCTTGGGCATGGGCAATGGCGCGGTATTTCAGCTTGTGCCTTTACGATTTCAAAAGGAGATCGGGGTCATGACGGGCATCGTGGGCGCGGCGGGCGGCTTGGGCGGTTTTTTCTTCCCCACGCTTTTAGGTTATTTCAAGGATAGGGCCGGATCTTATGGCGTGGGCTTTAGGGTGTTTGCGGTGGCAAGCTTTGCGGCGCTTGTGATTTTAAGGGTTGTCCAACGCGGGTGGACTTTTTCACGGATCGTGAAAGAGATTCCGGTACTTGAGGCACACATGGTGGTTCAGTCTATCGAAGATTAGAATGAACTGGAAAAATTTTGTCGAGATGATGGTCGTTTACGAAGAGGGCGAAGAAACCCTCTGGGAAACGAGCTCTATTCCGGATAAGGAACTTCGCTGGGGAAAATCCGTGTGCCCTTATTGCGGCGTAGGCTGCGGGGTTCTGGTGGGGGAGAAGGAAGGCAAGATCCATAAAGTTCGCGGGAATCCGGAACACCCCGCCAATCGGGGCCTTCTTTGCGCGAAAGGAGGCACGCTTCCCCTCATGCTGGATACGCCCGACCGTCTCAGTTTCCCCTCCCTTCGTGAAAAGGCTTCTTCGGAATTTGAGCGTGCCAACTGGGAAAAAACGCTGGGATTCATCGCCGAGAAGACCAAGGCCGTATTGAAAAACGACGGGCCCGAGGCATTTGCTTTTTATATTTCGGGCCAGCTTCTCACCGAAGATTATTACGTCGTGAATAAACTCGCGAAGGGCTTCCTTGGCACGAACAACGTGGATTCAAACTCCCGCCTTTGCATGGCCAGCGCCGTCGCCGGTTATATGACCTCACTCGGCGCGGATGGTCCGCCGACCTGTTATGACGATATTGAAGAGTCGAATTGTTTTTTCCTGATCGGCACCAACACCGCGGCCTGCCATCCCGTCACCTTTCAGCGCATTAAAAACAGAAAGGCTTCGAACCCGAAAGAGATAAAGGTGATCGTCGCAGATCCCAGAAGAACTCGCACGGCGGAAATGGCCGATCTTCATCTTCCCTTAAAACCGGGCACGGACGTGGCGCTTTTGAACGCGATGCTTCACGTGATTGAAAAAGAAGGCTACCTGGATCAGGCATTTATCCGGAATCATACAGCGGACTGGGAAAAGTTGAAAAATATTCTTCCGCTTTATTCTCCGGAAAAAGCCGCTGAAATTTGTGGCATCGAAGCCTCACTCATCCGGGAAGCGGCGCTTCTTTTTGCGAAGGCCTCTTCGGCCCTGAGTTTTTGGAGCATGGGCCTGAATCAAAGTTCCAGCGGCGTTGCCAAGAATAACGCGGTGATCAACCTGCATCTGGCCACGGGAAAAATAGGAAAGCCGGGGTCAGGCCCTTTTTCGCTCACCGGTCAGCCGAACGCGATGGGTGGAAGAGAAACCGGCGGCCTGGCGCATCTTTTGCCGGGGCATCGTCTCATCGGGAACGAACGACACCGCGCCGAGATGGAGCAGTTTTGGAATGTGGCT
Source organism: Candidatus Omnitrophota bacterium (assembly GCA_016197155.1). GTDB lineage: Bacteria > Omnitrophota > Gorgyraeia > 2-02-FULL-51-18 > 2-02-FULL-51-18 > JACPWF01. Next base: position 45,743 of record JACPWF010000024.1, read on the forward strand.
GAAGGTCGGATTTCACCCACGCCCGGCCTCACTGCGATCGAGCTCTTCCGCGCGGTCGAGGCGGGAAAAGTGAAAATCATTTGGATTGTCGCGACCAATCCCCTCGCTTCGATTCCGAATCTCAATTTTGTGAAGGCGGCCCTGGCCAAAGCGGAGCTTGTCATCTGCCAAGACGTCTATCATCCCACCGAGACAACGCACATGGCGCATGTGCTTCTCCCGGCCGCGCAATGGTCGGAGCGGGACGGCACGGTGACCAACTCCGAGCGGCGGGTCTCTTATTTGGAAAAAATCAGAGAACCGCCCGGGGAAGCAAAGCCCGACTGGCAGATTTTCTGCGAATTTGCGCGCCGAATGGGTTTCGAAAAAGAATTTTCATTTGAAAGCGCCGAAGACATCTACGAGGAATACAAAAAAACCACGCGGGGAACCGGCGTCGATATCGGCGGCGTATCGTACGCGCGGCTCAAAAAGGAATTCATTCAATGGCCTTGTCCGGATGAACATGCGGGATCCACCCCTCGGCTTTACACGGATTTTCGTTTTCCGACTTCGGATGGAAGAGCAAGGTTTCAGGCGCGCGAGTACGCGCCGCCTGCGGAGCCGACGGATGAGGCCTATCCTTTCATTCTCACCACCGGCCGCGTTCGTGACCAGTGGCACACAATGACACGCACGGGAAAAATCGACTCGCTTCTCAAAGCCGAACCTTATGCCTTCCTCGAGCTTCATCGGGACGATGCCGAAAAGCTTGGAATTGGAGAAAACGAGATGGTGGAGGTGCACACGCGTCGCGGCTTTGCCAAGGCGCCGGCCCATCTTTCGGAAAACATTCGGCCCGGCACGTGCTTCATGCCTTTTCACTGGGGGTCGTTGTGGGGCGAGGCGGATATAAACGCGGCGACGGTGGATGCGTTTGATCCCATTTCGAAACAGCCGGAGCTCAAATTTTGTGCGGCACGATTAACGAGGCTCGAACCGGTGAAAGCGGAAACGTAAATGAAAGATAAATACGGGCGTGAACTGACCTATTTGCGGGTGTCGCTGATCGACCGTTGCAATCTCCGCTGTTTTTACTGCATGCCTCATGGCCTCCTCAGTCCTTTTCGTGAGGACGAATTATTGACTAGGGATGAAACAGCCGAAATTATTTCCATTTTCGCGGAATTGGGAATATCCAAAGTGCGTCTGACGGGCGGCGAGCCGCTTTTGAAAAAAGGCGTTCCGGAGCTTATTCGCCGGATCAAAAAATTCTCCGGCATCCGCGAAGTCGTGATGACGACCAATGGCGTGCTCTTAAAGCCGTTTGCGGAAGATCTGAAAGCGGCGGGGCTGGATCGCATCAACGTGAGCCTGGACACGTTGAACAGGGAAAATTTTAAGCGCATCACCGGCATGGATAAGTTGGAGGATGTCTTGGGCGGCATGGAAGCCGCGGCGCGGGCCGGAATCGGACCCATCAAAATCAATGCGGTTTTGATGAAAGGGTATAACGACGAGGAAGTCATGGATCTTGTCCGATTCGCCATTGCGGGGTCTTTTCAAATTCGTTTCATCGAATGGATGCCGACGGCCGGCGCGATCCATTCGGTGAGAGAAAACCGTTTCCTGAGCTCGGAGTTCGCAAAAAAAATTGTCGAAGAAAAATACACTTTAATTCCGGATGATTCCAATCCTCATGCGCCGGCGAGAAGTTTTTATATCGAAGGCACAAAGTCAAGCGTGGGGTTCATCAGCCCGCTCTCCAACGCTTTTTGCGCGATGTGCAACCGTCTGCGCCTGAAAGCCAACGGCATGATGAAAACCTGTTTGCACGGCAAGGAGGATCTGGACATCCAATCGCTTTTGCGAAAAGGCTGTTCGCGGGAGGAAATCAAAGAAAAGATCGTGTCGGCGGTATGGGATCGTCCCGAAGAGCATTTTCTGAATAATCAAGCCGTGCCTCATCGCGATTTTGTGATGACAGCGGTGGGAGGGTAAATGAGATCCATCACAAGGAAAACCGAAACCTTGCGTCAAGCCACTGCCGAGAGCCGGTTGCGGGCTAAGCCGGAAACGTTAAAGCGGCTCTTGAATAATGACGTGCCCAAGAAAGACATTTTGGCGATTGCCAGAGCGGCCGGCGTGATGGCCGCGAAAAAGACGCCGGATCTTTTGCCCTATTGCCATCCGATAGCGATTGATGGGGTGGAGCTTGAGTTTGATGTCCAAGAAACCGGCATTCTTATTCACGCGACCGTCGAGGCCGTCGCCAAAACGGGCGTTGAAATGGAAGCCTTGACCGCGGCCAGTGTGGCGGCTCTCACGATTTACGACATGCTGAAGCCCATCGACGAATCGATCGAAATCCTGAGCACAAAGCTCCTTAAAAAAACGGGTGGTAAAAGCAGTTTCAAAGAGAAAATTCCCTTGGGATTTAAGGCTGCCGTCATTGTTACCTCGGACAGCACGTCTAAAGGGATGCGTTCCGATAAATCAGGCAGACTCATCGAAGAAAAACTTAGGTTTTTTGGAGTGGATTCAGCGTATGAAGTAATTCCGGACGACAAAGATTTAATTTCCGCCACACTTCAAAAATATTGCGAAAACGGAACAAATCTCATCGTGACAACCGGAGGAACGGGTTTGGGACCGCGCGATGTGACCGTCGAGGCCACGGAGAAGGTGATCGATCGCGAGATTCCCGGCGTCATGGAATCGGCGCGGTGTTACGGCCAGCGGAGAACTCCGTATGCGATGCTTTCGAGGGGGCTTGCGGGGCAGAAAGGAAAAACGCTTATTGTGAATCTTCCGGGTTCTTCGAAAGGAGCGGAAGAATCACTGGATGCGCTTTTCCCGTCGCTTTTCCACGCGTATAAAATGATGCGAGGTCTCGGACATGATGCTTGATTTGCCGTTTTGGCTACCGCTGGCTTTTTTCTTTGTCGCGATGATTTATTCCATGGTCGGTTTTGCCGGCGGTTCCTCTTACCTGGCCCTTCTCGTTTTGGCGGGACTTCCTTATAAACAGGTGCCGCCCGTGGCGCTTCTTTGCAACCTCATTGTTTCCGCTTCGGCGTTTTGGCATTTTTATAAAGGCGGACATTTTGATTTAAAGAAAGCGCTACCTTTTATTGTGTTTTCGATTCCGCTGGCCTTTTTGGGTGGGAAAATGGCGATAAGCAAGGAACTTTTTCATCTCTTCCTTGGTTTCTCCCTGTTTGTGGCAGGGGCAAGGATGCTCCTGCCGGATAAAAATTTTATGGAAACGCGCCCTGTTTCCTCAAAGAAAATGTGGCTTGTCGGAATGCCTCTCGGTGCGGCCCTGGGTTTTCTCTCGGGGCTCGTGGGGATCGGAGGGGGTATTTTTTTAAGTCCTTTCCTACTTTTGATGAGATGGATGGATGCCAAACAAACGGCCGCGGCCGCGAGTTTTTTTATTTTGGTGAATTCTCTTTCCGGCCTTTTGGGTCAAATGCATAAAGGAGCGGCGGCGCCGGGCGAACCCTTCCTATTTCTTGGCCTCGCGGTGCTCCTGGGCGGTCAATTCGGCGCGAGGATTGGCGCCTACCGTTTACCCCGTCCGGGGGTGCAAAGAATCACGGGACTTCTCATTTTGTACGTTTCATTCAGTCTCTTGGGCAAGGTTTTTTAAAATGATCTCTTGCGAACAAGCTCTGAAACTCATCGAAGAAAATAATCCCTCTCCAAAAGAGGAGGAGGCATGGATTTCCGCGGCGCTGGGTCTTGTGTGCGCCGAAGACGTGAGAGCCCCCTTGGACCTGCCTTTGTACGACAATTCGGCAATGGACGGATTCGTGTTGCGATCCGAAGATACCCGGACGGCGACAGCCGAAAAACCGGTTTTGTTGAGCATTCGAGGCGTTGTCAAAGCAGGGGATGATGGAAGGGTTCGTCTGGATGAGGGGAAAACTTACCGGATCATGACAGGCGCTCCGATCATTAAAGGAGGCGATGCGGTTCTCGAAAAAGAAAAGGCGTTTATTCAGGACAATTGTCTGGTGATGACTGCGCCGGCCCAAAAGGGAAGGAACATCCGATACCAGGCCGAAGAAGTAAAAAAATCCGAGTTGGCATTGCCCAAAGGCTCAGTGATCACTCCCGGCACCATCGGTTTTCTGGCGACGATGGGAATGAATAGAGTCACGGTTTATAAAAAACCCGCCATCTCTTTAATCACCACGGGCAGTGAGCTCACGGCTCCCGGCGGTTTATTGAGACCCGGAAAGATTTATGATTCGAACACCGCCATGATCCAGGCGGCCCTCGAGGAAATGAGAATTCGTCCTTTCTTTGTCCGGCGCTTTCATGATGTGCCGAAAACCATTCAAAAAGTGATGCGTTTTGCGTTGAAAGAAAGCGACATCGTGATTCTCATGGGGGGAGTCTCGGTCGGGGATTACGATTTTGTCAAAGGGTTGCTTGAAGAAGAAGGCGTGAAAACCATTTTCTGGAAGGTCAGTCAAAAGCCGGGGAAACCTTTGTATTTTGGCCGGAAAGAAAATCGTCTCGTTTTCGGTTTTCCGGGCAACCCTGCGAGCGTTTTCACCTGTTTCTACGAGTATGTTTACCCGGCGATCCGGCGCTTCATGGGGTATCAAAATCCTTGTCTTTTTTCATCAAGGCTTAAACTCAAAGGATCTCTTAAGCCGGACCCTGAAAAAGTTTTATTCATTAAAAGTAAAATCGAAAACGGAGAAGACAAAGGAGTGCTCCCGCTGAGGCACCAGAAATCCCACATGATCTCTTCTTTATGCCAAGCGGACAGTTTCGTGGTGGTGCAGAATTCCGAAACCGTTCTTGAGGAAGGCGAAAAAGTTCTTGTCCACGCCCTTCCTTTTGCTTCGGAGGGCGTTTTGTGACCCTTCGACAAGCTCAGGGTCATGGTGAGCGAGCGAAACGAGCCGAACCATGAAAATAAAAATCCTTTTTTTTGCCGAGCTTAGGGAAATTTTTGGGGGATCTCGATTTATCGACGTGAGAGAAGACTTAACAGTCGGAGAAGTCGTGGACCTCTTGGAGGATGAACTCAACCAGTCTTATTCCAAAAGAGATTCTCTAATCTACGCGGTCAACGAAAATTTTGAAACAACAGATAAAAAGCTAAAAAACCTCGATGAATTGGCGCTCATGACGCCCATGTCAGGGGGCTGATTGTATCTCACGGCTGAGACGATAAATCTCCAAAGGTTCTTTTCCGAAGAGGCCCCGCCATCCTGCGGCGCGGCGGTCTCTTTTGCCGGAATGGTTAGAAACCATGATCATGGCCGTGCCGTCAAGAGTCTTTACTACGACTGTTACCGCTCGATGGCGGAAAAAATGATAAAGGCTCTCATTGAAGAGGCTGAAATCCGATGGCAGATTGGAAAGGTGCGGGTGTTGCACCGCATCGGCCATCTCGAAATCGGAGAGGTCGCTGTCGCCATCTCGGTGAGTTCCGCTCATCGTGCGGAGGCGTTTGAGGCCTGTCGATTTATGATTGAAGGAATCAAAAAGAATGTTCCGATTTGGAAAAAAGAGATCTTTGAAGATGGGATGAGCGAGTGGGTGTCGTGCAAACACGCGGAGGCGGCCTCTTGATCCGTGGGCTTGTGTTGGCAGGGGGGAAGAGTTCGCGTTTTGGCTCAAACAAGGCCGTCGCGAGTTATCAAGGCGTTCGTCTGATCGAGCGTGCCGTTTCGCTTTTGAATGAATTAGATCTCAAGCCAATTGTGGCGGTTCGGAAAGACATGGATTATCCATTTTTGAAATGTGTAGCGATCCATGACAAATTACCGGATCAGGGTCCTTTGGGCGGTATTTATACGGCGATGACTATGTTTAAGAAAACACCCTTTTTAGTATTGACCTGCGACATGCCCCGACTGACACCGTCGGCCTTAGCAGAGCTTTTAGCCCGGCACGAAACACATTCTCTCATCACCGCTTATTCAACCCGAGACGAGACGCCTCAACCTTTTCCGGCAGTTTATGAACCCGTGCTTCTGGGCGCTGTCCGCGAGAAGTTAAAATGTGGTAACCTATCCATGCATGACTTGTTCGATCGAACTCCCACCAAAAAACTTATTCCATGGAAAGGAGAAAGCAATATTTTTATCAATATTAATTCCACACAAGCCCTAAAAATCTTGGAAACTCTATCCTCTGATTAGGATTTGAGGTTTCTCCTTCGTAAATTTTCCTTTTAAAACGGCAGTATAGCCGCTATTCCGAAGGTTCTTTGTTTTATGCAAATAGGGTCGTGGATTCGACGCGCCGTGAGGAAATACTTTTCCTCACGGCTTGCTCACCACTAAGTGGCCCGCTCATCAGAGTCAGGGAGCCTTCTTTGAGACGTCTTTGGAAAGAAAAGCGCCAGCTTCCTTTGCGGACAAGGAATGGTTTTTTACCGAATGTTCGGCGACCTGCACCGAGAGAGGCAGATCGGTCTTTTGTAAACGGACGATCTGATAGGGAGACGTAAATTCCTGCGTCGCAAGGCCGCCCCCTCCATTGGTTTCGAGAAAAACATAAAGCCAGCCAGCCCCTTCCTCGATTTTTTTCACTTGAATGGTATAACCCCCCGTCGATTGGACTCCCATAAGGCAAGCGATGACCATTTCTTTTTCGAAATCAATTTTTGGCAACGAGGGAGCCGGTTCGGGGAAAGTCTCAATTTTAATCCTTGACCAAAATTTTTCCCATGCGGCATTCGCGCGAATCACAACCACCGTTTCCTTTCCCTCATAACCGCAGTTGTCACCCGAAATAACTTCTTGGTACGCGATGCCCCCGTATAAATCCGAGGCAAATACCGTGTTTTTCATCAATCCAAATAAAATAAAAAGAAATATGGGAAGAGCCGATTTTTTGTTCATGAGCTGTCTGCTCTCCTGATGGGGAATCTCAAGATCTCTTCGTGTTTCAAATAAGAGCATGTGACCAAAAGCACCCAGCCCTCGTTTTCTCTGACGCCGGAGGCGGAGGGAAACGTCACCGATCCGCCTTCTCCGAAATGATAATGAGGCGGCTCCCCGTCTTTGAGAGGCTCAACCCATTCGCCTTTAGGGCTTAGCAATGTAACGGCTCTAATAAGTCCTTGTCCGTTTTTGCCTAGAATTTCCTTGGTGCTATTGGCCAGCATGCCGGCTCCAAAAAAAACGCCGCGCATGTCCCAATTCACCGAAGGATTGAGCCTGACCTCAAAGCCGCTTGGCGTGCTTTTATATTCCGGTTTCAGTCGAAGCCACCCGACAACAAAGTCTCCAAAATTATCCCCGTTCTTTCGGTCATGATGGTAAAAAAAGAATTGTTTCGATAAAGCCGGACGTTCTTCGTTTCTGGTGTCCACGGACGCGATCAGCGCCGCACGCGCGGCCAAAAGCATAAGCCAGGGGGATTCGGAATTCAAACCCTTTTCTACCAAAGCTTGCGCGCGCTTTTGATCCGCGGCAAACGGCGCTTGAGCGGCCTTGGCCAGCGCTTCGTTATACAAAATGAGCGACCACGCATTTTGATCGGGATCTTGCAGAAGAGAATTCCAGGTCTTTTCAAAGTGATCCATGAGAAGGCCTATTTTGAGCCTCGCCAACACAAGCGAGAACTGGGGCCGGAGAGAACGGTCCTCATTTTGATCCAAAAGCTGATAAAGTCCGATGATGGGCCTCAGTTGGCCCGCGTCCCAAAGCGCCAGGGCGGAAAAAGCCAGCGACCGAGAGGTGTGTTGGGTTGTGGGCTGATTGTTGATGTTTTCAATGGCAGGAATGGCCCCTTCCGCCATCAGGTAACCAATGATCTTCGTGCGAGGGGATTCATAGCCGGTTTTTACCGATTGATACAGATCGGCTAAATTTAAAACGGCGCCGGCCAAAATTTCCACGCTACGCTGATAAGCGCCCGAATCTTTCCCGGCGCTTGACCGTTCCAAAATATAATACATTTGAAGAACCGGCCATGCTTTTTCGGGGTTTAACGGAAAAAGCACCTGCAAAGCTCTCATTCGTACCTCCGGCGACCTATCCGCCAGCCCTTTTTCTATCAGTGGCATGGCCTCGCTTTCAAAAGACGCAGGAATTTTCCACAAAAGTTCCATGGCTTTTGCGCGAACCCACCATTTTTCATGAGTGATGGCTTCACCTGCGAGGGCAATGCGTTCGGCCGGGTCGATTCGCCCGGTTTCTTGTGCCCAAACCAAGGCGGCGGCCAACCGCACATCGAAGGATTGACGGCCCAATGCTTCGCGAAACGCGGCATAATTTTCCATGCCCATGAGACGATAAAGTCCCCGGAAAATTTCTATCCGGGTAAAAAGATTTAATGAGTCCCTATGGAGTAAATTTTTTAAGGTGTCTATGTCCGACTCGGTGGCCGTATCCACGAAAGTGCGCATCGTCGAATAAAAAACCGCGTAGTTTCTTTTGACCGGCGCGGTGGGTTCAAAAAGAGCCTCGACGGCCAGGCGGATCTTGGCCAGGCATTCTTTGACCGCCGGGTCATTTCTGTCGAGACGGCTTGAATCCAAGAGGCCGCAAACGCTCGAGGGGGTGAGTGTGTTGGTCCATGCGTAAGCATCCCCGTCAATAAGCTCCGCGGGAATGTCGGCAAGACCCCAAAAAAAAGGTTGCCACCGGTCGCGGGGCTTTAATCGAAGCGTGACGCCCTGGGTTTCTCCGGGAAAGACAAAGGCCTCGGTGGAATAAATCACGGGGGTTTCGGCTTGCAAAGGCGAAAGAATAAAAAACGAGATCAAGGTCAAAAAAACCGCTCTCACTCTTTTTTATCCACCCATTTTTGCAACAATTTTTCCTGTTCTTCGGCGTCCAGTTTTTCCTGCTGTTCTTCGGAGGGCGCTCCGGCATATTCCCGCAAAGCGCTTCCTCCCTCTTTCCCTTCCCGAAGCCGGTCACGTTTTTCTCTTTCTTTCGCGGGAATCAAGCCCGGAGCCACTTTGTACGCTTGATCATAAAACCAGTCTCTTGCGCCGCCGGCTTTCTTTTTCGCTTCTTTCATATCGAGGCCGGCATTTTTTGATATTTCGTAAGGAAGATTTTCGACATGCTCTGACAATCGGGCTTTATTTTCTTCGGTGGGGTTATCCATCGTTCGGTTGGCTTTATCCATGCCTTCGGCCGTGGCCTGGACCGCGCCCGCGGCGGGCTTCGCCAATACTCCCACGACGGGTCCGCCGCCATATTTGGCGGCCAGCTCCGCCGCCTTTGTCGCGCCAGACCTTTCATCCCGTATGGTCTCACCGAGGGACCTGGCGCCTTTCAGCGCGTCGGCTGTTTTTCCGGCGGCTTTACCGGTCATCCCAAATCCCCCGGCTTTGGCGCTCCATTTCACGCCTTTGGCTGTGTCATAAGCCTCCTTCAAAACGTCAATCTTCTTGTCTGCCTCCGGTTCACTTATTTGGGGTCCGGAATTTGTTTTGGTCTGAAATTCGGATGGCTCAGGAAGCGGTTCTTGGGTCTCGTGCGAAAGAGGCTTGCTGTCAAACTCAGGTTGCGGTTTAAAAACAACTCCGTCTGTGCCGTCGGAATAAAGCGCCTTGAGCGCCTCCGGAGGAAGATCCATCAGAGAAGTGGATTCAGGAAGCCCGGCTTTTCTCAAAGCCTCTTTTTCCTCGGGAAGATCCGCGGGAACGTGGCGTTTGCGGGGGACCTCGACCGGCGGGACCACCCGAGGCGGTGAAGCCGGAACGGCGATGTCGTTGTTCTTTTTTGCGCTTTTTGGCGGTTGGATGGCCGGAGGAGCCGGTTGGGTTGGTTTTCGATCCATATCGGCGCGGGCGCGCCTGACAAAATCCGAGAATTTTTCGTCCGACGGTCCGTCAGGCAATTCCCCCGCTTTGGCACGATCTTCCGGGGGACCCTTAACCGCGTCTTCAAGATCGCCCAACGCCCCGATGACACCGCCTCGATTTTTGCCGGGGGCCGGTTCATTCTCGGCATAACCCGGACTGACAAAAAAAACAAAGAAAAGAAAAATAAAAAATTTTTTCATTTCATTCTTTTTTCATCCGATTCTTTAAAAATAGCCATGAGCGACGCTGCGTCATTTTTAAGGTATTCGGCGCCGGCGGACATCGACTCTCGCAACCCTTTCTTAAATTCGATGGCGCCCAGGCGATAAAGAAACACAAGGCCCGCCAAAAGAAAAAAAACGACGAGGCGGACCCTGAGGCTTTTGGCGGCAAAAAGCCATCCAAACACAAATCCGGTCAAGGCCCAGAAACAAAAAATAAAGGGCCAATGGGGACTGCCTCCAAAAACTGACGGAGAAAGCCTAAGTCGCGCCAAAATGATTTCGGCCAACACCGATGGGGCGGCCGCAGAGGTAGCCAAGATAAATTCGGAAGTTCGTCCGATAGATCCGTTATTGGCCAGGGCGCTGACCATAAAGCCGGCCCCGGCAATTAACACGCCAACGATAATTCCTATTTTAATGGGGCGCATAAATTTTCTCACGGGTTCATGAATAGTATATCAAATTTTTAGTTATAAAAATAATATAAGGGAGTAAATACCTTCGGGCCGGACTGCCGGTGAGGCTCGTCCATTCGGAAAACTTTAAGAATCAATCCTCCGCGCTCAAGCGCGAAACGAAAATCAAACGCCGGCCGCGCAGGAAGAAGCTGGTTTTAATAGCCGGCGGTCGCGTGGTAAAATACTCCCCGTAGCCATGACAAAAATTCTTTATCTGGGAATCGGAAGTCTCGCGGGGGGCCTCGCGAGATATTTTCTGGCAGGAACCGTCCATAAAAGTTTTGGGACAGGCTTTCCTTATGGGACGCTGGCGGTGAATCTCCTGGGTTGTTTTGCGATCGGATTCCTCGGCGCGGTCGCGGAGGAGCGGTTTTTTCTGGGGCCGGAGGGAAAAATTCTTCTCATGACCGGTTTCTGCGGGGCGTTCACGACATTTTCCACTTTTATGTTTGAGACCGGGAATCTCATGAAAGACGGTGAGTTTAGCCGGGCCTTTTTGAATGTGGCGGCGAGCCTCGTGGCGGGGTTCGCCGTTTATCGTTTGGGTATTCTCCTGGGGCAGAGGATTTAACCGGAGGCTGGAAGATGAAAATTCCGTCGGATGGGAAACTTTTAAGGATCTTCGTCGGCGAAACGGACAAGTGGCATGGGAAACCGCTTTACGAGGAGATCGTTCTCTTGGCGAGAAAGGAAGGCCTGGCGGGCGCCACCGCCATTAAAGGATTCATGGGATTCGGGCGAAACAGCCGCATCCACACCGCGAAAATCCTGAGACTCTCGGAAGACCTTCCCGTTGTCGTTGAAATCGTGGACAGCGAGGAGAAAATAAACCAGTTTCTTCCTCGTCTCGACGCGATGGTGAGGGAGGGCCTTGTGACACTGGAGAAGGCCAACGTGATTTTGTACCGGTCCGGAGACTAACCTGGAGGGAGCCATGTGCCAAGAAATCCTGTTCGGTGAGTCGGTGAAGGGAAAGGGAGGATTTGCGCTTTTCGGCCTGCGCGTGGTCGCGGGGCTGGCGTTTATTCAGCACGGTTGGCCGCTGTTTCAGCACGCGTTCACGTGGATGGGGGCGAATTCACAGGTGCCCGGATTTTTACAGGCGCTGGCCGCATTTTCGGAATTCTGCGGGGGCATGGCGCTCGTCGCGGGGCTTTTGACGCGGCTGGCCGCGCTCGGCCTCTGGTGCGTCATGAGCTACGCGCTGTTTCTGGTTCACATTCCCCACGGAGACCCTTTTGTTTCGCCGACAGGCGGGGCGTCGTATGAACTGGCCGCCGTTTACTGGGTGATCATGCTGGCCCTCATGCTGAGAGGCGGCGGACTTTTTTCACTCGACGGCCTTTTTTCCAAAAAACGCTAAAGGACGGATCGAAAAGATGTTTTACGAACCCTCAGAGTTTCCGTTCACAAAACGGCTTGAGGTCTCTTACGGCAAAATAAAAGAGGAAATGGAAAACCTCACGCTTGGGCGTTTCAAGCCCTGGTACGAAAAAGATCTCTACACGAATCTTTGGCTGGTGTACGGGCTTTACGCGATGGGGAATAAATTGAAGGACAACTGCGCCCTCTGCCCCGAGACGGTGAAAATCCTCGAAGAGGTCCCGGATCTCACGACGGCGGGTTTTTCGGCGCTCCTGCCGGGCACGCACATCAAGCCGCACGAGGGATTCACGAAAATGGTCCTGCGCTGTCACCTCGGACTTTCGGTGCCCGAGCCTGGGACCTGCGCGCTCAAAGTGAACGGCGTCGAGCGCTCCTGGCGGGAGGGCCGGTGCCTCATCTTTGACGACACGATGACCCACGAGGCCTGGAACAAGGGCGAAAAGCCGCGTATCGTTCTTCTCATTGATTTCAAAAATAAAAAAAGACCCCTGCCGCTTTCCAAAAAAATCGAGTTCTCGGTCGTCTCGCGCCTGGTCGGGGTTGTGTACCCGTTCCTGTACGGGACGAGGAAAGAGAAGACGTCAGTTTGAGCCCGCGCCGAGCGCTTCAAGCGCGCGGCGAAAAGAGGGGTTGTCCAGAGAAAGCGGCGGCAGGTAGAGTCCCAGCGGCTCGCGGACCCACCAGTCGCCGGTTTTCTTTTTCTCCCCGGCGGTCGTGAAGTGATAGCTGTAGAGCACCGCGCGGATGAAGTGGGGCGGGTGAGCGGGGAAGGGGTTTCGCGCGAGCTGTTTTAAAATTTCCCGGTCGTTTTGAAGCAGTTTGTTGACCAGATTTAAAATCCACGGGTGCTCGCGCCAATCCGTCATCGCCGCGAACCACATGAGCCAGTCGAGCCTCAGGTGGTAGGGCGCCACGATCGGCGGCCGGCGGCGGACGTCACCGGGTTTGGCTTTGAATTCATATTCCTTCCATTTTGTCGAAGGTGAAACCTCCCAGTCGTCCGTTCCCTCCAGGATCACTTCCGTGCGAATCTTCGTGACACTGCCGAACGCGCCGTAGGCGTTGACGAGGTGTAGCGGCTCGAAGCTCGTGTTCATCATCTGCCTCGGTGAAAAAAGATTGAGCGCGGGATGGATGCTCAAATAAAGAACCAGCGCCGAAAACACCGCGAGGACCGCTTTTCTCGGTTTTGTCGGCGGCGCGGTGGCCGGAAAAGAAACGCGGAAGAATTTTTGAAAGAACGCCTCATCGAAACAGGACAGCGCGATCACGATCGTGAGGTAATTGAGCCACGAGAGATTTCCGCTTAGGACGAGGCATCCCTGAAAAACGATCGTGAGGATTCCCGCCGCCCAGCCCACCGGACCCGGCACGAAGTAAAACCACGGCACAACCAACTCCACAAAATGCGTGTAGAGTGTTTGGAATTTCAAAAACCCGTGCGGCAGGTGGTGAAAAGACCAGCTGAGAGGATTCGGGATCGGCTGGGTTTCGTAATGGTAGAACATGCAGGTCAAGTCGCGCCAGCAGGCGTCGCCGCGCATCTTGATGAGGCCCGCGCCGAACATGAGGCGAAAAAGTTCCCAGCGCAAGAACCAAACCACGATTTTCGGCGGCTCGGTGTCCCTTGACCCCAGAAAAATCGCGAGGAACCCCGTCTCGAGCGTCATGGTTTCCCAGCCAAAGCTGTAGAACGTCTGTCCGATATTGACAACGGACAGATAAAAAACCCAGAGCAGTCCCCACACCGCCGCGGAAAAATAAATCCCGAAACGCTCCGAGACCCCGCTCATCGCGAGGAGGGACAGACCCACACCCGCCCACACAACCGCCCCGACAAAAGCGTCCGAGGCATTGAACCAAAAAATCGAAGGGCTGTCCCAAAAACGGATCTGCTTCAGGAAGAACGAGGCGGGCAGGAGGCCGTGCTCGCCGATGAGCGCGCGGAACTGCAGGGCCGTCGACACGAACGCGATGAGGTAGATGAACCCGAGCGCCCTTTGGAAACAAACGCGGAATCCCATGGCGCTATTATGAACCATTCCGCGTGAAAAGCAAAATTAGAAATTTGGGAAAAAAAGCGGCCCTTAGCGTTTCCGCCGCCGTCTTATGAGGAAGAGGCTTTAATTTGTTAAAATTAATACAAAAAATATCTAGAATATTGATAGAAATAATCCAATCAATAAAATATAAGAATTTTTGATAATAATTTGATAATCATACTACTTTGCAATAATGATTAATATGGGTAATTTACTCCACTTTATAATATAAATTATAAATTTAATGGGAAAAATGTATTATAAATTGAATTTTAATTGATAATTATAGCCACTTTTAGAAATTTAATTTGTAATAAATGACCCTATTATTTGATGTGATAAAAAACTCCAGCCTGATGCCGGAGGAGGTATTTCGCGGGTTTATAACAGCGGGCGGGCCGGAAGGATCGATGAAAATATATTTGACAGTAATACTTATATATGGTACATTTTTATTGTCATATATAGAAGTAGAATAGTCATATACGAAAGGCAAAGATGGACCCGCTCGACAAATTAGAGAACCAATCGATCTTCATCCTGCGCGAGGCGTACAAGAAATTCGACAAACTGGCCGTGCTCTGGTCGATGGGCAAGGATTCGACGGTGCTTCTCTGGCTGGCGCGCAAGGCCTTTTTCGGCCGCGTGCCGTTTCCGGCCGTGCACATCGACACGACGTTTAAATTCCCCGAGATGTACGCCTATCGCGAAAAGTACGCCAAGGAATGGGACTTAAACCTCATCGTGGGGACCAACGAGGAGGCCCTGGCGCGGGGCGTCAATTATGAAACCACGGACCCCGTGACGGTTTGTCACCAGATGAAAACCGTGGGGCTTCAGCAGATGATCGCCAGGGAAAAGTGGAACGGCCTCATCGTCGGCATCCGGCGCGACGAGGACGGCACGCGCGCGAAGGAAAAATTTTTCTCGCCGAGGAATATCGACTTCGAATGGGACTACAAGGACCAGCCGCCGGAGCTGTGGAACCAGTTCCAGTCCGACTACGACAAGGACACGCACGTGCGCATCCATCCGCTTTTGGAATGGACGGAGATCGACGTGTGGCGCTACGTCGAGCGCGAGAATATCCCGATGGTGAGTTTGTATTTCGCCAAAAACGGCAAGCGCTACCGCACGCTGGGCTGCCGGCCGATCACCAAGCCCGTGGACTCCGACGCGGACACCATCGAGAAAATCATCGAGGAGCTAAAAAACACGAAAATTTCCGAGCGCGTGGGCCGCGAGCAGGACCATTCCCAGCGCTACGCGATGCAGAAATTGAGAGCGAAGGGGTACATGTGATGGACGAGGCGCTGCGCATCGTATTCGTGGGCCATGTGGATCACGGCAAATCGACGCTGGTGGGACGGCTGTTGGCCGAAACCGACTCCCTCACGCCGCAGAAAATCCGCCAGGTGGAGGAGATCTGCAAGGAGCGCGGGATGAAATTCGAGTACGCGTTTTTGCTCGACGCGCTCGAAGAAGAACAGGACCAGGGCATCACCATAGACGTTTCCCAGGTTTATTTCAAATCCTCGAGGCGCGCTTACCGCATCATCGACGCGCCGGGCCACAAGGAATTCTTAAAGAACATGATCTCCGGCGCCTCGACGGCGGACGTGGCGATTCTTTTGATTGACGCGGAGGAAGGCCTGCGCGAGCAGTCCAAGCGTCACGCCACGCTCCTTTCTCTTTTGGGCGTCAAAACCATTCTCATCGTCATCAATAAAATGGATTTGGTCGATTACAAAAAAGAAGTTTTTGACGCCATCCGCGCGGAATACGAAAAACACCTGGCTTCTCTTAAAATCACCCCGCGCGCCTTCATTCCTCTGGCGGCCTATGACGGCGAAAATCTCGTCAAAAAAAGCCAAAAAATGCCCTGGTATGACGGCCCGTCGCTTTTGGAAACGCTGGATGGCCTGGAACCGCCCGCCTCGAGCGAAGACAAGCCTCTGCGTTTTCCCCTCCAGGATGTTTACAAGTTCGACAAGCGGAGAATTCTGGCCGGCCGGATCGAGTCCGGCCGTATCCATGCCGGCGATGAGCTTTTGTTTTTGCCCTCGGGGAAAACGGGCGTTGTCCAATCCATCGAAAAGTGGCGCCCGCCACAAACCAGCGGCGCCTGCCCGCCTTTGCGGGAAGCCGCCGCGGGCGAGTCTATCGGCATGGTTCTCGAAGACCAGATTTTTGTCGAGCGCGGAGAAGTGGCCTGCCTGCCGGCTACCGCCGCGCAGGTGGCGCGGTCGCTTTTTGTCCACATTTTCTGGATGGGCAACCTTCACCTGGAAAAGGGCGCCAAATGCGTTTTGAAATTGACCACGCAGGAAGTCGAGTGCGTGGTCGAGGCGATTTTAAAAGTCGTCAACTCCTCGACGCTGGATGAGATTTCCAAAAGCTCGCGCTCGGTGGCCAAAAACGAGGTGGCCGAGCTCATTTTGCTTGCCAAAAAACCCGTGGCGTTTGACCCCTTTGACGCGGTGACCGAAACGGGGCGCTTTGTGCTGGTGCATGACCGGCAGGTGCGCGGCGGCGGGATCATTTTAAAAAAAGCGGAGCCCTTTAGTGCGATTTGACATTTTAAAATTAAACAAAGAATTTGAAAAGGCCTCGGCGGTGGCGGTCCTTCAGTGGGCGCTTAAAAATTTTTATCCCAAGCTCGCGCTGGCCTCGTCCTTCGGAGCGGAGGACGTTGTCCTCATCGACATTCTCGTGAAGCTCGAGCCCGGGATACGCGTGTTCACGCTGGACACGGGAAGATTGAACGAAGAGACGTACGAGGTGATGGACCGCATCCGGGAGAAGTATAAAATTTCCGTCGAGTCCTATTTTCCGGATCGGAAAAAAGTGGAGGCCCTCGAACGGGCGAAGGGATTTTATTCTTTCCGCGAGTCCGTTCAAAATCGCAAAGAGTGCTGTGGGATCCGGAAGGTCGAGCCGCTCGGTCGCGCGCTCAAAGGTCTGGAGGCGTGGGTGACGGGCCTGCGCCGCGCGCAGTCGGTGACGCGCACGGGCATTGAAAAAATTGAAAAAGACGAGGCGCACGGCGGGATTTTAAAAATCAGTCCGCTGGCGGATTGGACGAACGACGACGTGTGGGCCTACATTAAAAAGAACGGCGTTCCGTACAACCGCCTGCACGACCAGGGGTATCCGTCGATCGGCTGTGCGCCGTGCACGCGCGCGGTGAAGCCCGGCGGGGACATCCGTTCCGGTCGCTGGTGGTGGGAAAATCCCGATCACAAGGAGTGCGGACTCCATGTAACAGACAGGAGTCAGGCATCAAGAGACAGGATTCAGGAAAAGAAAAACAATAAATGAGAGTGGTTTTAAGGAGAGTCCATAAGAGTTTTGAGCAAAAAGGCCAGAGAGTGCAGGTCCTCTCCGACGTGAATCTTGCCGTCGAGGAGGGGGAGTTCATCTGCGTGCTCGGGCCTTCGGGTTGCGGCAAATCGACGCTCATCTCGCTCATCGCGGGTCTGGAGTTTCCGGATTCGGGAGAGGTGTTCGTCGATTCCAAAATCGTCGAGGGGCCCTCAAGCGACCGCCTGGTGGTTTTTCAGGAGGCCGCGCTTTTTCCGTGGCTGTCGGTGCTCGGCAATGTGGAGTTTGGCCTGAAACTCGCGCGCGTGCCGGAAAAAGAGCGCCGGGAGCGGGCGCTTGAGGCGATTAAAATGGTGCACCTGGCGCGTTTCGTGAACGCCCATCCGCACGAGCTATCCGGCGGCATGAAACAGCGCGCCGCGCTCGCTCGCGCGCTCGTCCTGGATCCCAAAATTCTCCTCATGGACGAGCCGTTCGCCGCGCTCGACGCCCAGACGCGCAACCTCCTGCAGGTCGAGCTTCAGGAAATCTGGCAGAGGACCAAAAAGACGATTTTATTCGTCACGCACAACGTGCGCGAGGCGACGTTTCTGTCCGACCGCGTTTTGTAGATCACCGCGCGGCCCGGCACGATCAAAAAAGAGCACCCGATTTCCATTCCGCGTCCGCGGAAAGAGCAGGACCCGAACCTTTTGGTCGTTCAAACCCGGATCATGAGTTCGCTGAAGGACGAGATCGAAAAAGTGGCGCGCGAGGAGCTCGACACGGATTACAAAGTTTCCAAGGAAGGCGTTTTGATCCCCGTTGACCGGAATGTGGGGAGCAACATTTGACGATTAAAATCCACAAAGGCGTTTACGACCGGATGATTGCCCACGCCAAGTCCGGTTATCCGAACGAGGCGTGCGGGATCCTGGCCGGAAAGCCGAAAGGCCCGGCGGGCGTTTTTTATCCCATGCGCAACGCGGACGAATCGCCGATCAGTTATTTCATGGACCCCAGGGAACAGCTGGGCGTTTTCAAAAAAATGAGAGAGGCCGGTCTCGAGATGAAGGGGATTTTTCATTCGCATGTGGCGAGTGCCGCCTATCCTTCGCAAAAAGACGTGCGGCTCGCGTTTTATCCGGAAGCGAGCGCGGTGATTGTGTCGTTGTCGGATTTGAAAAAGCCGGTCGTGTGTTCGTTTAAAATTGATCGGGAAACCGTGACGGAGGAGAAAATAGAAATTGTCTAGCGCCGATTCCGAAACCGTCCGGATCCTTTTGAACGGAAAACCGCAGGCCGTCCGCGCGGGCCTGTCGGTCGCGGATCTTCTTTTAAAATGGAAGATCCGGCCGGAGCTCGTGACGGTCGAGCTGAACGGGACGATTTTGCAGAAGCTCGACTATGAAACGGCGGAATTGAGACAGGGCGACAAGGTGGAATTTGTTTTTTACATGGGAGGTGGCGCTTGGGCATAAAGGCCGGCACGGATGTTTTGGAGCTCATCGGCAACACGCCGATGGTGAGGCTGAGGAAGGTCGTCGGGAAAAATGACGCGGCGATCTTCGCGAAGCTGGAAATGTTCAATCCCGGCGGGAGCGTGAAGGACCGCATCGCGCTGAACATGGTCGAACAGGCCGAGAAAAAAGGAATTTTAAAACCGGGGTCCGTGATCGTCGAGCCCACGAGCGGCAACACGGGCATAGGCCTGGCGATCGTCGGGGCCGTGAAAGGCTACCGCGTGATTCTCACGATGCCCGAGGCGATGAGCCAGGAGCGGATTCAGATTTTGCAGAGTTTCGGCGCCGAGGTCGTGCTCACGTCGGCGCGCGACGGGATGGTGGGCGCGGTCGAAAAGGCGCGAGAGATCGTCGCCTCGACGAAGGACGCCTTTATGCCTCAACAGTTCATGAACCCGGACAACCCGGCGGCGCACCGCAAGACGACCGCGAGGGAGATTTTACGCGACACGGACGGCACGATCGACGCGTTCGTGGCCGGTGTCGGGACCGGCGGCACCATCACGGGCGTCGGAGAGGTTTTAAAGAAACACAATCCCAAAATCAGGATCGTCGCCGTCGAGCCGAAAAATTCGAGCGTCCTCTCCGGCGGAAAGCCGGGGCCGCACATGATCCAGGGCATCGGCGCGGGATTTGTGCCGGACGTTTTGGACCGCGAGGTGATCGACGAGATCCTCACGGTCGACGACCACGAGTCCTATCAAATGGCCAAGCGCCTCACGCGCGAGGAGGGCATTTTTGCGGGCCTCTCCTGCGGTGCCGCCTGCATCGGCGCTTTGAAAACGGCCAAGTCG
This sequence comes from Candidatus Omnitrophota bacterium, assembly GCA_016197155.1. Lineage (GTDB taxonomy): Bacteria > Omnitrophota > Gorgyraeia > 2-02-FULL-51-18 > 2-02-FULL-51-18 > JACPWF01. The sequence goes on from JACPWF010000024.1 coordinate 65,254, forward strand.
CTCGGAAACGGAAAGACGGTCGTCGTGGTGTTTCCCGATTCGGGCGAGCGTTACCTGAGCGTCGAACCGTACTTCAATATTTGATCCGAGGCTCCATGAACGCCAAATCGCTGTCCGTTTATTTTTTGAAACAAATCCTTTTTTACGCCGCGCTGGTTTTGGCGTGGCAATTTTTATTTTCCCTCAAATTCTGGCCGCAGTATCTTTTTCCCTCGCCGGGGCAGGTGCTCGAGACGCTCGCCGAGGGCTTCCGCAACCGGACGTTTCTCGTCGGGATCGCCGTCAGTTTGAGGCGGTTATCCGCGGGGTATCTGATCTCGGTTTTTTTCGGCGCCGCGCTCGGCCTCTTGATCGGAAAATTCAAAATATTGGACGAGACGCTCGGCGGATTTATTGTGGGATTGCAGACCCTGCCCAGCATCTGCTGGCTGCCGCTGGCGATCCTGTGGTTCGGGCTGAATGAGGCGGCGATCATTTTCGTCGTCGTGATGGGTTCGCTTTTGTCGATCACGATGGCGACGGACAGCGGCGTCAAAAACATCCAGCCGATCACCCTGCGCGCGGGACGCAACATGGGCGCCAGGGGCAAGGACCTGTTTCTTCAGGTGATCCTGCCCGCGGCGCTTCCGTCCATCGTGATGGGATTGAAACAGGGCTGGTCTTTCGCGTGGCGCTCGCTGATGGCTGGGGAAATCCTGTTTGTGAGCCTCGGGCTCGGGCATCTCCTCAACATGGGCCGGGAGCTGAACGACATGAGCCAGGTGATCGCGGTCATGATCGTGATCGTGGCGATCGGCGTCATCGTGGACAACCTGATCTTTGGCTCGGTGGAGAAAAAGGTCAGGCAAGTATGGGGACTGGAAAGAAAGTGAAAAAGTTTTTCGCGTTTTCGGGACTGCTTCTTTTTTTAAACACGGCGGCCCATCCCTTCACCGGAAATAAGGAAGCGCCGGCCGTGCGCGTGGGGCATTTTTCCAATCTCACGCACGCGCAGGCGCTCGTCGGCCGCGCGAACGGCTGGTTTAACGAGAGGCTTTCTCCGGACGCGCCACCCGAGTGGAAAATTTTTAACGCGGGGCCTTCGGCGGCCGAGGCGATTTTTGCGGGGCAGGTCGACATCGCCTACATCGGCCCGAGCCCGGCGGTGAACGGTTTTATCAAATCAAACGGCGAGGCCCTGCGCATCGTCGCGGGCGCGGCCTCGGGGGGCGCGGCACTCGTCGTGCGCGAGGATGCGGGAATCAAAACCGTCGGGGACTTTCACGGCAAAAAAATCGCTTCCCCCCAGCTCGGGAACACGCAGGACGTGGCGATCCGCGCGTGGCTTTCGAAAAATAAATTCGCTTTGGCGGATCGGGGCGGCGACGTGCAGGTCCTGCCGGTTTCGAACGCGGACCAACAAACACTTTTCCTGAAAAAAGAGATCGACGGCGCCTGGACCGTCGAGCCGTGGGTGTCGCTTCTCATGGAGAAGGCGAACGGGAAAATTTTCCTCGAAGAGTCCGGGCTTTGGCCCGGCGGGAAATACGCGACCACCGTCGTCGTGGTGAGGAAAAAATTTCTCGACGAGCGCCCGGCGCTCGTAAAAAAATTCCTGAAGGCCCACGCCGACCTGACGGATTGGATCCGCCGGAACCCCGTGGAGGCCAAAGGCCTTATGGCCGCGGAAATCGAAAGAGAAACGACAAAGGCCCTGCCCCCGGCTGTTCTGGACGAGGCCTTCAAGCGGATCGAATTTTTGACCGACCCGCTCGAGGCCTCCGTCAAAACCCAGGCCGACGCCGCGTACGAGGCGGGGTTTTTGAAGAAAAAGCCCGACCTCGCGGGGCTCTTTGATTTAAAGATTTTGAAGGAACTTTCCGCTTGACAACGTATAGTTTAGTATATACACTCTAATTGGGGTGCCGGTTATGGAATGGTTCAAAAATGCCTCGGAGTTCGAATGGGATCCGGGGAATAAGGATAAGAACTTTGCCAAGCACCGGGTCACCAATGAAGAGTGCGAAGAGGCGTTTTTCGATCCCCATAAACGTTTTCGGAGCGTGCCCTCGGAGTGGGGGGAGGAGAGGCATCTTCTGGTCGCCAAGACCAAGGCGGGGAGGTTATTGTTCATTGTTTTTACTTTGAGGCGTAGTAAAATACGCGTGATACCCGCCCGTGATTTAAACCGGCGCGAGAGGCATCTTTATGAAAAAGAATCTTAAACTTCACAAATTTCACAATGAGGACGAAGAGAGAAAATTTTGGGCGACTCTCGATTTGGCGGATTATTTCGAATCGAAAGATTTGGCGTCGGTTTCTTTTCCAAATCTCAAACCTTCCTCGCGATCGATTTCCATCCGGCTGTCCGAACCGATGCTGATTCGTTTAAAGGAACAGGCCAACGAGCTTCACATTCCTTACCAGTCGCTGATCAAACAGTACATCGCCAGAGGGATCCGTCAGCCTTATGCGGCCTAACCGGGTGAATCCATGAGTTACGTCAAAGGCCTCAAATGCCGCGAGTGCCACCGTCTCTATCCGACCGAGGCCGTGTACGTCTGCGAATTTTGCTTCGGGTCGCTGGAGGTGGATTATGATTACGACAAGATTAAAAGCGTCCTGTCGCGGCGAAAAATCGAGGAAGGGCCCAAAAGCATCTGGCGCTACCGCGAGCTTTTGCCGATTGACGGACGGCCCACGGTCGGTTTCCACGCGGGTTTCACGCCGCTTTTTCGCGCCGACAATCTCGCGCGGGAGCTGGGGCATTCCGAGCTTTACGTGAAGGACGATTCGGTTTGCCATCCGACTCTTTCCTTTAAGGACCGCGTCGTGGCGGTGGCGCTCACGAAGGCCAAAGAGCTCGGGTTTAAAACCGTCGCGTGCGCCTCGACGGGGAATCTCGCGGGATCCGTGAGCGCGCAGGCGGCCTGGGCGGGGCTCAACCGTTTTATTTTCATTCCGGCGGACCTCGAGCACGGCAAGGTCGTGGGCTCGCTCACGTACGCGCCGAATCTCGTCGCGGTGGAGGGAAATTATGACGAGGTGAACCGGCTCTGCGCGGAGATCGCCGCGCGCTACCGCTGGGCGTTTGTGAATATCAATATCCGTCCCTATTACGCCGAGGGTTCGAAGACCTACGGATTCGAAGTCGCCGAACAGCTCGGGTGGCGCACGCCGCGGCACCTGGTGGTGCCCGTGGCGAGCGGGTCGCTTTTGGTCAAAATTTGGAAGGCGTTCAATGAATTTAAAAAACTGGGCCTCATCGATTCGGTGGATTCCAAAATCCACGCCGCGCAGGCCGAGGGCTGTTCGCCCGTCGTCGCGGCCCTCCGCGAAAAGAGCGAAATCATTAAACCCGTGAAACCGAAAACCATCGCCAAGTCCCTGGCCATCGGCAATCCCGCAGACGGCATTTACGCGTGCGACGCCGTGAAGGAAAGCGGCGGCTCTGGCGGAGCCGTGACGGACGCGGAGATCGTCGAAGGCATCAAGCTCCTGGCGCGCACCGAGGGGATTTTCACGGAGACCGCGGGAGGCGTCACCGTCGCCGTGACGAAAAAATTAATTGAAAAAGGCGTCATTCCCAAAAACGAATCCTGCGTCATCTGCATCACCGGCAACGGCCTGAAAACCCAGGAGGCCGTCTCCGACCACATCGGCAAGCCCTATAAAATCAAACCCACTTTAGAATCTTTTGAAACGTCCCTGAGAAACGAATCGACAATCAAGGAGGAAGTATGGCAGTCAAGGTAAGAATCCCCACTCCGCTTCAAAAACTCACGAATAACCAAAGCGAGGTCGCCTGCGAGGCGAAAAATATCGACGAGATGCTCGCCCAGCTCGAGAAAAAACACGCGGGGATCAAGGAACGCCTGTGCGACGAGGGCGGCAAGCTCCGGCGCTTCGTGAATATTTACGTGAACGAGGAGGACATCCGGTTTCTCGAGGGGCAGTCCACGGCGCTCAAAGACGGCGACGACGTCTCGATCATTCCCGCGATCGCCGGCGGCGCGCAGGGACTGGTGAAAAAAAGAGTGACGCTGGTTTTTCCTCAGGACCAGATCCGGGAACCCGCGGTTTTCACGATGGCCAAGCAATTTGACATCCTGCCGAATATCCGTAAAGCCCGCGTCACCGAGAGCGTGGGGGAGATGATGCTCGAGCTCGAGGGCACGGAAAAAAATTTGGCCGAGGGGATCAAGTACCTCGAATCGCGCGGGATCAAAGTGGAACCGGTGACGGGGGAGAGCGCTTTATAATTGAAATTTAAATTTTGTTTCGCCTTCACGGCGTTTTTTGCGGGGTACTGCCTGACGGACCTGATCTTTCGGGCGAGAAAAATTCCTTACCCCTTTGAGGCGTTTGGGGTGTTGGCGGGACTGGGACTGGCGGCGTGGGCATATGGGTGGGCCAATGAAAAATAAATTCGGATTTCTCCTTTTTTTTGTTTCCTTTATTCTTTTCGTCGCGCCGCTTCGCGCCGAGGAGGCGGGGCTCTCGTCCAAAATAGACGGGCTTGAGCGGAAACAGGAAGAAATTTTAAAAAAACTCGACGAGATCAAGGCCGAACTCGAAGTCGTCAAGGTCCGCGCCTCCCAGCGATGAAATTTTCCACGCGCACGTTTTACGGTTTGAAGGCGATCCTCGTTTTGGCCAGCCGTTTTGGCGAAGGGTCGCTTTCGGTTTCGCAGATCGCCAGGAAAGAGGGGATCTCGGTGGCGTATCTCGAGCAGATTTTGAACGCGCTCAAGAAAAAAGGCTTCGTGAAGAGCGTGCGCGGGCCGCAGGGCGGCTACATTTTGTCGAAGAAGCCGTCGGAGATCACGCTGAAAGCGCTTTTTTACGCGCTCGAGAAGCCGGGTTTTCTCGAACCGAACGGGCGCGCGCCGGAGGCGGCCGGCCAGGACGACGTGGCCGCGGCGAACCTCATTTTTTGGGAAAAACTGCGCGGATCGATCGAGGAAACGCTCGAGGCGCTGAACCTGAAAGGCATTCTGGACGAGGCCCGCCGCCGGAAAACGAAAGTTTCTTCCCGGCACACCTTTAACATTTAGTTCACGCATGCGCGCCAAGAAAATTTTAAGAAATAAAATGACGCGGCGCCTGGCCGCTTTGGGCGGGCGCCTCCGCGAACAGAAAAGCCGCGCGATCGCCGAAAAACTTTTTGGGCTCGAGGTTTTCGGGTCCGCCCGGACGGTTTGCTTTTATGCGGCGACCCCCCGCGAGGTGGACACTCACCCCATGATTGACGCCGCGCTCGAGGCGGGAAAGGCCGTGCTCGTTCCGCTCTGCGATCCCAAAAAAGGGACGCTCGCTCTTTACCGGATCCAAAGCCGGAAGGATTTGAAAAAAGGGGCGTTCGGGATCTGGGAGCCGGATCCCGGAAAGGCCGCCCCCGCCGGCGCGGCCGAGGCGGACTGTGTCATCGTGCCCGGCGTGGCGTTCGACAAGGCGAAAAACCGCCTCGGCCGCGGGAAGGGTTATTACGACCGGTTTTTGAGCGGACTCGGCCCGAAAGTGGCGAAGATCGGCCTGGCATTCTCATTTCAAAAAGTTAAAAATGTGCCGAGGGCGGATCACGACGTGCCCCTGGACGAAATCATCACGGATTAAAAATGGAAACCATCCTTATCTTTATTTTGTTGGGGATCCTGATCGCGATCGCGTTTTTCGCGGCGGGATATTTTATGCGAAAAATTTTTGCCGAGCGCCTCATCCGTACCGCGGAGTCCAAGGCCCGCGAGATCCTCGTCACCGCCAAACGCGAATCGGAAGAGACTTTAAAAAACGCCGAGCGCCAGTCGCGGCAGAACACCGCGCGCGCCCAGACCGATTTTGAAAACCAGATCGCCCAACGGAAACGGGATCTGGAAAATCTGGAAAAAGTCCTGAGGCACAACGAGGACAGCCTCGACAAGAAACTGGATCTCATTGAGAAAAAAGAAAGGGAAACGCTTTTCAAATTGCAGGAGGCCTCTCTCAAGGAAAAAGGCATCCTCGAAAAAGAAGAAAAACTCGACAAATTGATGAGCGAAGAGCGCCAGCACCTGCAGAAAATTTCCGGGCTCGACGCCGAGGAGGCCAGGCGCCGGCTTCTGCAGAGGGTCGAGATCGAAACGCGCAGTGACACCGGGCGCCTCATTCACGAAATTGAAAAAGAAGCGGAAGAGACCGCCGAGAAGAAGGCCAAGAAAATCCTGAGTCTGGCCATGCAGCGCCTGGCGGGCGCCTACACGATCGAGTCCGCGTCGACGGTCGTGAACCTGCCGAACGACGAGATGAAGGGGCGGATCATCGGGAAGGACGGGCGGAACATCAAGACCTTTGAGACGCTGACGGGCGTCGACCTTTTGATCGACGACACGCCCGCGGTGATCACGCTCTCGGCGTTTGACGGCGTTCGCCGGCAGGTGGCCAAGCTCGCGCTTGAGGAATTGATGAAGGACGGCAGGATCCAGCCCGCGCGGATCGAAGAGGTCGTTCAAAAAACCAAACGGAATATGGAAAACGTTCTGAAAGAAGAAGGGGAAAAAGCGGTCCTCGAGACCAACCTCTCGAACGTGCACCCCGAGATCGTGAAACTTTTGGGAAAATTGCGTTACCGCACCAGCTACGGGCAGAACGTGCTTTTTCATTCCATCGAAGTGGCTCATCTCATGAACACGATCGCCGGTGAAATGGGCGTCGATCCGGTCGTGGCGCGCCGCGCGGGACTTTTGCACGATATCGGGAAAGCGGTGAGTCAGGATGTCGAGGGGCCGCATGCCCTGATCGGCGGGGAACTCGCGCGCCGTTACGGCGAGCATCCGGACGTGATCCACGGCATCGAGGCGCATCATGAAGACATTGAAATGAAATCCGTCTGGCCGATGCTCGTGCAGGCCGCGGACGCCGTGAGCGCCGCGCGGCCCGGCGCCCGGCGCGAGAGCCTTGAAAATTACGTGAAGCGTTTGAAACAGCTTGAAGAAATCGCCGACGGCCACGCCGGCGTCGAAAAATCCTACGCGATCCAGGGCGGGCGCGAGGTGCGCGTCATGGTGAGGGCCGATCGCGTGCCGGAGGAGGCGATGCCGGCGCTCGCGCGCGAGATTTCCAAAAAAATCGAGAAAGACATGCAATTTCCGGGGCAGATCAAGGTGATTGTGATCCGCGAGACGCGCGTCGAGGACGCGGCGAAGTGAAAATTCTCATGATCGGCGACACGTACGGCGAGCCGGGGAGAAAGGCCGTTGAAATTTTTGTGGGCCGCATGAAAAAAAGCGGCGAGGCCGATTTTGTGGTGTGTAACGCGGAAAATTCTGCCGAAGGATCCGGCATTACCGAGGGCATCGCCAGGGAACTTTTCCAAAACGGCTGTGACGTTCTCACCTGCGGGGACCACGTCTTTGACCGAAAAAGAGAGATAGAAAACTACATTCAAAAAGAGCCGCGTGTTTTGCGGCCCGCGAATTTTCCGAAGGGGGCCCCGGGCGCGGGTTCCTGCGTCGTCGAATCGAGGGGAACGAAGATCGGCGTCCTGCACGTCGCGGGGCAGGCGTTCATGCGTTATCACTTTGCCTCTCCTTTTCACACGGCGGATGAGGAAATTGAGAAGTTGAAAAAAGCCGGGGCTTCAGTGATTCTCGTCGACATGCATGCGGAAGCTACCAGCGAAAAGTCGGCGATTTCCTGGTACCTCGACGGACGTGTTGCGGCCGTAGTGGGAACGCACACGCACGTGCAGACGGCCGATGAACGCGTGTCGGAAAAGGGGACGGCCTGCATCACCGACCTCGGAATGACGGGGCCCTACGATTCGGTGATCGGCGCGGAGAAGGGGCCGATCATTCAGAGGTTTCTCACGCAGATCCACGCCAAAAAGGAAGTCGCCCAAAACGACGTGCGCTTCTCGGGCGCCCTCATCACGGTGGACGAACGCACGGGCCGCGCGACTGCGATCGAGCGGGTCCACAAAAAATTGACTCCGTAAATGCCGATCCTCGTTGACCGCCAGATTTTCACCGTTTCGGATCTGACGCGCAACATCCGCTTTGTCCTCGAGGAAAATTTTTCCGGCGTGTGGGTCGAGGGCGAAGTCTCCAATTTCAAGCACCACACCTCGGGCCACATGTATTTTTCCCTGAAGGACGAAGAATCGCAGGTCCAGTGCGTGATGTTCCGGCGCGAAAATCAGGCCGTGGGTTTTGAGGTCAAAGAAGGCCTGAAAATCCTCTGCCTCGGCCGTGTGAGCGTTTATCCCGTGCGCGGCCAGTACCAGCTTTACGTCGAGCGGATGGAGCCCAAGGGGATCGGCGCGCTTCAACTGCGTTTCGAGGAATTGAAGGAGAAATTAAAAAAAGAGGGCCTGTTCGACACGGCCCGCAAAAGGCCGATTCCCTTTTTGCCGAAAAAAATCGGAGTGGTCACCTCCGTCGACGGCGCGGCCCTTCGCGACATCCTGCACATTTTGGACAGGCGATTTCCGGAATCGCACGCGGTGATCTGTCCCGTGCCGGTGCAGGGCCCGGCGGCGGCGCCTTTCATTGCGGAGGCGATTTGTCATTTCAATGAATGGAACCAAACCGATGTCCTCCTCGTCACCCGCGGCGGCGGAAGCCTGGAAGATCTCTGGGCGTTCAACGAAGAAATCGTCGCCCGCGCGATTTTTGAATCAAGGATCCCCGTCATCTCCGCGGTGGGACACGAGGTCGACTACACCATCGCGGATTTCGTCGCGGACCTGCGCGCGCCCACGCCTTCGGCCGCGGCGGAGATCGTGACCCCCGAGAAAGAGGAGATCCGTCTCAAAATTCAGGACCTGAAAACGAGAGCCGCGCGCGCCATCGAGGGCCTTTTTGAAATTCTATTCCAACGGCTGGATGAACTGAAGAAAAATCTCGCCGGCCTCCTCGAAAATTTTATTTTATTGAAAAAAGAAGGGGTCCGCGCGCTCATCGGCAAACTGGAAGCCCTCGGGCCGCTGGCCACGCTCGCGCGCGGCTTCAGTGTGACGTTAAAATTGCCAGGCGAAAAAGTGATGACGTCGTTCCGATCGGTGAAGCCGGGCGACCTGGTCAAGACGAGACTGAAAACCGGATTTTTCACAAGTCGGGTGAAGGAGGTGGGGGTATGAGTCAGGAGGGAAAGGAAATGGAATTTGAGGCCGCGCTCAAAAAACTGGAGGACATCGTCGGGCATTTGGAAACCGGCGACCTGTCTCTTGAGGCGGCGTTGAAACAGTACGAGGAAGGGGTGCGGATGGCTGACATCTGCTCCAAGCGTCTCTCCGAAGCGCAAAAGCGGGTGGAAATTTTAATCAAAACCGGCGCGGGGAAATTCAAAACCGTTCCGTTCGAGCCCAAAAAGAAAAAGTGACGCTGGATTCTTATTTAAAAAAGCAAACCGAAAAAATAAACCGGGCGCTGGAGGGCTGTCTGCCGCCCGCGCGCGAGCGGCCCGCGAAACTGCACGAGGCGATGCGTGAGGCGGTGCTCTCGGGCGGAAAAAGGGTGCGCCCGATCCTCACACTCGCGGCTTGTGAGGCCGCGGGCGGAAAAGAGGAGGCCGCGCTTCCCGCGGCGTGCGCCATTGAACTGATCCACAATTATTCGCTCGTGCACGACGACCTGCCGGCCATGGACGATGATGACACGCGCCGTGGGCGGGCCGCTTGTCACGTGAAATTCGGCGAGGAAACGGCGATCCTCGCGGGGGACGCGCTCCTGACACTGGCGTTCAACGTTCTGTGTAGGGGCGACTCGTCGAGTCGCCCAAATGCCGGCCGGATTCTTAGAACCATTCACCTCATTTCCGAAGCGATCGGCACGCGCGGCATGGTGGGCGGCCAGGCGGTGGACCTCGAGTTTCAAAAAAAAGAAATGGATCTGCCCACGGCCGAATACATCAACACCCGCAAGTCCGGCGCGCTCATCGCCGTGTCCGCGCGCGTGGGGGCCCTGGTTGCCGGCGCCGCGAAAAAAGAGGAAGAGGCGCTTTACCGCTACGGAAAATTTCTCGGGCTCCTTTTCCAAATTGTGGATGACATTCTTGACTGCCAGGGGTATGCTAAAGTCATCGGTGTCTCCGAATCCAAAAAGGAGGCCCTGCTTCTTTCCCAGAGGGCCAAAAAAGAGATTAAAATTTTCGGCAAAAAAGGGACGACCTTAAACCAACTCGCCGATTTTGTTTTAAACCGAAAGGCTTGACGTGGGCGCTTTGCTCGATCAGATCCATTCACCCGAAGATTTAAAAAAATTAACGCACGCCGAGCTTCCCTTGCTCGCCGAGGAACTCCGCGCGTACATCCTTGAAGTCGTGTCCGCCAACGGCGGGCATCTGGGCGCGGCGCTGGGCGCGGTCGAGCTGACGCTGGCGCTTCACACCTGTTTCACCACACCCAAAGACACGATTGTCTGGGACGTCGGGCATCAGGTTCACGCCCATAAAATCCTCACCGGCCGCAAAGAGGCGTTTAAAACTTTTCGCAAGGCGGGCGGCCTGAGCGGTTTCTCGAATAAGGACGAGAGCGTGCACGACCCCTTCACGACCGGCCACGGGGGCACGTCCATTTCCACCTCGCTCGGCATCGCCGTCGGTCAGCGGATGCAGTTTGGCACCGCGGGAAAAGTGATCGCGGTGATCGGGGACGCGTCGCTCGTGAGCGGAATGGCGTTCGAGGCCCTGAACCACGCGGGCCATTTGAAGGACGACCTCATCGTCGTTTTGAATGACAATGAAATGAGTATCTCCCCGACCGTGGGCGCTTTGAGCCGCTACCTGAATAAAATTATTTCCAACCCTTTTTACAACCACGTCCGCAAAGACATCGAAAGCCTCATCCGAAAAATCCCGCGCGTCGGCGAAGGCATGGTGAGGCAGGCCAAAAAAATCGACGAAGGCCTGAAAAATCTTTTTATCCCCGGACTTTTGTTTGAAGAACTGGGTTTCCGCTACTTTGGGCCGCTCGATGGACACAACATTCAGGAACTGGTTCAAATTTTGAAAAATATTTCCGCGATCAAAGGCCCCGTTCTTTTGCATGTCATCACCCAAAAAGGCAAAGGCTACAAAATCGCCGAAGCCGACCCCGCGCGCTGGCACGCCTCGACCCCCTTCTGCGTCGACACGGGGGAAACCCAGAAACCGGCCAGGGCCGTCAGCACTTACACGCAGGTATTCGGCCAAACGGTTGTGGAGCTCGCCGCAAAGGACCCGCAGGTCGCGGCGATCACGGCGGCCATGTGCGACGGGACGGGCCTGGTGGAATTTTCCAAAAAATATCCGGAGCGTTTTTTCGACGTGGGGATCGCCGAGGAGCACGGGGTCGCTTTCGCGGCGGGGCTGGCCAAGGCCGGCGCCAAACCCTTCGTCGCGATCTATTCCACGTTTCTCCAGCGCGCGCATGACCAGATCATCCACGACGCGGCGCTGCAGGAATTGCCCGTCATTTTCTGCCTCGACCGCGCGGGGCTTGTCGGCGAGGACGGCCCGACGCATCACGGCGTGTTTGATATCGCTTATTTGAGGAAGGTGCCGGGGATGACGCTTTTGGCGCCGCGGGACGCGCGCGAATTCCGGATGATGCTCGCGTTTGCCGCGCGTCACAAAGGCGGGCCGATCGCCGTGCGTTATCCGCGCGGGGCCGTCGCGGAGGAAAGCCAAAATCCTTTGTCTGCCATTTCGCCGCCGGCGATAGAGTTTGGAAAATCCGAATTATTAAAAGAAGGCAGGGACGCGCTGATCCTCGCGCTGGGCAGTATGGTCTATCCGGCCTACGAGGCCGCCGAGCTTTTGGAAAAGGAAAATATCCACGCCGCCGTTTTAAACGCGCGCTTTGCCAAGCCGCTCGACGAGGCAGAGATCCTGCGTCTGGCCAAAGAGGTCTCCCTGGTCGTGACGGTCGAAGAAGGAACGCTTTCGGGCGGATTCGGAAGTGCGGTGCTCGAGCGTTTTGGAATGGAGATCCCCCGGATCAAGATCCTCGGCATTCCCGACCGGTTCATCACGCACGGAAAACGCGAATCGCTTTTGGAGGGGTTGGGCCTGGATGCCGTGGGGATCCGCGACACGGTTTTAAAAACGCTAAATCTTCTTCGGCAGGACGAGATCGTCAACCGAGATTTTACGCCCGCTCTTTAATTCCTGAACGTTGCACGCCGTCATCGCGTCGCGGACCTCGAGAGTGTTCAGGGTCGCGACTTCCTCGCCGTCTTTTTTCACCACGTAGACGCCGTCCGGTTTCACATTGTCCGCTTTTCCGAGATTGATCACGACGAAACCGTGCTCTTGGTTCACCGCGAGCACGCGGCCGTCTTTTTTGGGAATCTTCCGGGTTTCCTCGAGGGGCTCTTTCGGGGTCTGAGTCCCGGCGGGCGCAGTGCCGGGACTTGAGCGGATCGTCCCCAAGTCCACCGTGCCCCATTCCTCCTCGATGCGCTTGCGCGCCTGGGCGACCGTTTCCTCGAGCGCGATTTTGGCGACGGTGATCTCCGTGATTTTGTCATTCACCGTTTTGTGAAGCCGGTCGAGCCTTTGCGAAAGGATTTTGTTTTGTTGAGAAAGTCTTTCAATCTCTTCATCCTTTTCCTTCAGGCGCGCGTCGGTATCCGCGGCGCCGGCGGAGACCGGCGGAACGGGAGAGACCGCGGGCGCGGGGGCAGCCGGCGCCGGCAGGTCTTTTTTCATTTTTTCGATTTCTTTATTTTTATGGATCAACATCTCTTCGAGAGCGGTTTTTTCTTCGGTCACGGAGCTCAGTTGTTCCTGAACTTTTTTGATCTCGATCTGGAGGGACTCGTTTTCGTTTTTCAGGGATTCGAGTGAAAGGTGGAAGCCCGATTTGTCCTTCTCGATGGCCTCCAATTTTTCCGTGAGTTCTTTGTTTTCGTTCTCCAGGGACTTGAGAGAATCGGCGAGCTTTTGGGACTCATCGGAAAGGTCTTTCACTTTGACCTTCAGGGACGCGTTCTGAGAGGAAACCCCGATCAAAGAAAGGAGAAGCACCGCGAAGACGAGAACGGATAAAAAAAAACGAGGCGACTTGAGAGACGACCAAAAATGGCCCATCGTGGGCTCATCCTAACAAAAGCCAAAACAGAAGTCAATTTGTGTTACAATTTTCCCGATGAAGTTGACCTTTTTCGAGCATTTGGGCGAGCTGAGAAAGCGGATTCTCATTTCTCTTTTCGGGATCCTCGCGGCCGCGCTCGTCGCGTACGTCTATTCCGATCGTCTCCTGGCATTTGTCGTCTCTCCCCTGCGCGGCGCGGTGAAAGAGATCTATTTTTTTTCCCCGCCGGAAGCGTTTGTGATCAAGGTGAAGCTCGCGATTTTGGGCGGGGTCTTTCTCGCCCTGCCGCTTCTGGCTGTGCAGTTGTGGCTTTTTGTCTCGCCGGCGCTTTACGGAAGGGAAAGAAAATTGATCCTGCCGCTTGCGGCAGTCACGTCCCTGCTTTTTCTTTCGGGGGCGGCGTTTTGTTTTTTTTTAGTGATGCCGGTGGCGCTCAAATTTCTTATCGGGATGCAAAGCGATTTTTTGAAGCCCATGATCTCGATGGGCGAGTACACGGGTTTTTTGTCGGGGATGGTGCTGGCGTTCGGGGTCACGTTCAACCTGCCGCTTTTTATCCTCGCGGCCGTTTTTTCGGGTTTTTTGAGCGCGCGGACCTTAAACCGGTACCAGCGCCACGCGATTGTCCTCATTTTCATCGCGGCGGCCGTCATGACCCCCGGTCCGGATGTGGCGAGCCAGCTTTTTCTGGCCGTTCCGCTGCTTTTACTTTTTGAACTCAGTGTCGGCGCCGCGATGGCGGTGGAATATTTTAAAAAAAGAAAAAAGGTTCCTGCCGGATGAGCCTGATCTTTATCCCCCTTTTATTTTTTTTCGCGGCGGCCGTTTTTTTCATCCACGAGGCGTGGAAATACACGCGCCTCATCGGCAATATTTTTTTGAGCCTCGTCTATTCTCCGGCGCTTGAGCCCTTCGGATCCTCGAGGGGAGAGCGGATCACGATTTTGGATTCGAGCCAGAACGAAATCCCCGCGCTTCTGGTCGAGAAAAAAGATTCCGCGCGCCTGGTCATTTTTTGCCACGAGTCCGGGGCCACGAAGGACTCCTGGGAAAAATACGCCTCTTTTCTGCCCGATAAGGGGTATTCGATTTTGAGCGTCGGTTTCGAAAAAAAATCCCAAAACGGCTCTCCGAACACGCTCGCGCAATGGCCGACCGAAGAAGATGTGGCCAATCTCGTCACCGTGATCCGCTGGGCGAAAAAGGCGTTCCGGCAGGGGACGCGGATTTTTCTTTTCGGCGTTTCGAACGGCGCGGACATCGCCCTCGCGGCCTCGTCCCACGATCCGGCGGTGGCGGCGGTGATCGCGGACGGACTTTTTTCCATGAAGGAAATCCTGCGCGATTACATCCGGCGCTGGGCGCCGATCCTCGTGCGGCCCAATTTTTTCGGCGAGAATTATCCGGACTGGGTCGTTGGGCTTTTCGCGGGACTTGGTTTCTGGCGCTGTCAGAGGCAGTCGGGGACCACGTTTGTGGATGTTGAGAAATTTTTAAAGAAGCCGCACGTCCCGCTTCTCATGGTGCACGGGGAAGAGGACGACTACGTGCCGCCCAGCCATCAGCGCTTTTTGGACCGGCTCTCCGGAAAAGAACGCGGCACGGAACATTTGACGGTGCCCCAGGCCGGGCACAATCAGGCCATCGTGCGCGGCCGCGAGGTCTACGAGGAAAAGATTGTGAAGTTTTTGGAGCGCCTCGCGTGAAGAAAAAGGCATTCGCCATCGTTTTTGCCTCCGCCGTCCTTCTGCCGGCAGGCGCCGGCCTCTGGTTTTTTGGGCGGAGCATCCCCTGGCAGTCGGCCCCGTTTCTGTCTCCGGCCCACACCCGCGCCGAATCGGCCGTCGGCGACCTTCGGCGGATGTTGAAAGAGGCGATCGGCCGCTACCGTTCGCTGGACGACTACACCGCGATTTTTTACAAGGAAGAAAGGTCCGGCGGGAAATGGGAGCCGGAGGAGGAAATTTATTTTAAATTTGAAAAGCCATTCAAAATTTACATGGAATGGCTGAACACCCGTAAAATTGGCGTTCAGGTTTTTTATGAACGGGGTTTTCACGGCAATCAATTGGCCGTTCACCTGCCGGGGTTTTTGTTCCAATTGAAGCCGGTCCTATTTCTTGACCGGGACAGTCCCTGGGTCCGCGAGGGGAGCGCGGCCTACGACATTGAGGACGCCGGGATCGGGAAATTTTTATTGGACTTGACCCGCGCGGTCGGCCGAGGCGCGGCCAGGCGCAAACTTCTCGTCAAATATTTTGAGAAAGAAAAAGACGGCCAATCCGTCGACATCACGTTTCCTCATTCGTCTCCGAACGAGGGATTTTTCGCGTACCGGGTCATCGTTTTCTTTGACGATGAGACAAAACTGCCTCTGCGGATGGAGCTTTTTGACTGGCACAACGAACCCATGGGGGTCTACGGCTACAAAAATTTAAAATTAAACGCCGGCCCCGCCGATCCCGAATTTAAACGGCGCATCCACGGCCGTCTTTTCCGAATCTACGCTCACACTTGAAAACCGCCGAAGCCCGTGGTATCATTATGTACGTAATAACGTACGTAAATCAGAAAGGGGTTTGGAAGTGACCACATTGACCGTGACGCAGGCAAGGCAGAATTTGTTTGACCTTCTAAAGAAGTCGGTGAAGGGCCATGTCCCCGTGAAAATCACTTCCAGAACGGGTGACGCGGTGCTGTTGTCGGAAGAGGATTACGAAGGTTTGATCGAGACCCTCGAACTTCTTTCGACGCCGGGCATGGCCAAGAGCCTACGCGAGGCAAGGGCGGATATCCGGGCGGGCAGGACCAAATCGATTCAGGAAGTCTTTGGGCGGTGAATCCGGCGCCGTATGAAATCCTCATTACGCGCCGCGCCGAGAAGGATATTGAGAAACTCTCCCCCCAATTAAAAGACAAGCTTTACGGTATTCTCACCGAGGTCATCGCGGTCAATCCCTTTGAGGGCAAAAAGCTGGTTGGCGACCTAGAGGGGTATTATTCCCACCGCTTAAACTATCAAGACCGTATCGTTTATTCCATCCATTCAAAAAGAAGAACCGTCTACATCGAGCGCGCTCGCACGCATTACGAATAAGAATCCCCGCGCCAGACCGAGGGGCGGCCGAAGAGGACGCGGCCGAGGCACGAAAAAAGAATCCACACCATGACCAGCGACCCCAGGGGATGAAGCAGGCCGTGCCACGGGTTTGTTTTCACGAGCCGGTTGGCGGCCGCGCGGATCGCGGCGATCGCGCCTGACACGGCCAGCGCCAGCCCGAAAATGGCCGCGTCGAAACGGGGCGAGCGAGCGGCCATCCAAAACGTCTCCAGCATAAGAACCGCGAACGGGAAAATCGAGAAGAACGCAAAGAGAAATATTTTGTGCGCGATCGCGAAAACATTTTTCTGGAATAGATGCGTGAAGATCCGCGTCCACCCCGCGTGAATTTCTTTTAGGGACGTGTACATCCGCGTGGAATAAAGTTCGGTGCCGTTCAGAAATTGGACGTTGAAACCGGCCCGCCGCGCCCGCCGCGCGAGCTCCACGTCCTCGACCACCTCGTTTTTGACGGACTCGTTGCCGCCCGTTTTTTCATACACGGTTTTTTTCACCAAAAGAAATTGGCCGTTGGCCAGGACCTCGCCGGAAAACCAGAACGCGATGCTCGAAACAGCCAGCGGCTGGACGGTTTTTTCCCAAAAGCTTTGGGAGGCCACCTCCGGCGCCAGCGTCAAAAAATCGATGCGGTTTTCGACGGCGTGCCCGAGCGCGGCGCGGACGCTCGAAGGCGCGTGCGTCGTGTCCGCGTCCGTGAAGAGGAGCCACTCGCCCGCGGCCGCGCGCGAGCCGGTGAACATCGCGTAATTTTTCCCCGTCCATCCGGCCGGCAATTTCTCGACACGCACGATTTTGAAGGGTTTGGTCGAGAGCGTTTTAAAATTTTCCAAAAGATGCGGGGTGCGGTCGCTCGAGCGGTCATCCACGACGAGGATCTCCATGTGCGGATAATCCTGACGAAAGAGATGGGCCAGGCAGTTCGGGATATTTTTTTCCTCATTTTTCGCGGGGATGATGACGGAGACAAACGGCGCCCCCGCCGTTTTGCTTGGCAAATCGAAACTGCGGGGGCGGATGGGCGGATGACTTTTCCGGAAACGGCTCATCCAAAAGACGCGTTTGGTCCACGTCGCGAGGACGACCAGAAGCGAAGCGGAAAGAAAAAAACTAGGAGAGAGAGTAGCCGCCATCAGCGACAATGGTTTGGCCGAAAATCCAGTCCGCGTCCGGACCTAAAAGAAACCGGATGACTTTGGCAATGTCCTCCGGTTTACCGAGCCGCCCGCCCGGCGTGCGGGCGAGAAACGCCTTTTTCATCGATTCAAAACCGGGAAAGGCCTTTAGCGAATCGGTTTCGACAAGGCCGCTCGAGACGGCGTTGACGCCGATGCCGAAAGGGGCCAGCTCCACCGCCAGGTACCGCACGAGATTTTCGAGGGCTGATTTGGAAATGCCGATCGCGCCATAATTCGGCGTGAAGCGCCGCGAGCCGAGACTCGAAACCGTGACGATCCGCCCGCCGTTTTGTTTCATAAAAGGAAGTGCGCCCTGCGTCAGCGTGAGAAACGCCTTTGCGTTCACGTCGAGCGAGATGTCCCAGTCCTTCAGCCGGAGTTCATGGACTGGTTTGAAGACGCCGAGCGCGGCGTTGTGAATGAGAAAATCGAGCCGGCCGGTTTTTTCACGGATATTTTTAAAAAGTGAAGCGACCGCGTCGGGATCGCCGACGTTTCCGGGCAGGAGAAAAACGCGCGCCCCTTTGGATTCGGCCTCATGTTTGACTTTTTTTGCGGATTCCTCGTCACGGAGATAGTTCAGAAAAATGCACATCCCGCTTTGGGCCTGGGAGAGCGTGACCGCCCGTCCGATGCCGCGCGACCCGCCGGTGATAAATAAAAACCGCTCGTTTTTGGCCATGAGAGGTTAATTTATCACCCTTGGGATGGGAGCGCAAGCATGATAAAATCGTGGGGATGCAAACCCGCGAAGAAAAATTAAGGGGAATCGAAAGAGAAAAAGCCCGCGCCGACCGGTGGATTTGGGGACTGCATCTCCTGGCGGTTTTGATCCTGGGCATGGCCCTTTTCCCCATGATTTTTTTCTTTTACGGCGTCTGGAAATTCATGAGCGCCTATCCGGTTGGGGTCAAGATTCTCGCCCTTTCCTTCTCGGTGTCCGTCGGATTTTTTCTGTTTGGCCTGACACTCATTTTCCTTTGCATTTTCTTTAAAAATCTCTTCGGTTTTCGCGTGGCGCCCGGCTTCTACCCGATGTATTCCAAAGAATCCGTGCGGTGGATGGGCTACAATTCCCTCATTCTCATCGCCAACAGCGCGTTCCTCGACGTATTTCGCCTCTCGCCGTTTCAGACGCTTTTTTACAGGCTGATGGGCGCCAAGATCGGAAAAGACACGCGCATCAATACTGCCGGCCTGGCGGACCTCTCACTTTTGGAGATCGGGGACGGCGTGGTGGTGGGAGGGGGCGTGGCGCTCATCTGCCACGCGTTTGAGAGGGGATTTTTGCGCCTGGAAGGGGTCAAGCTC
>JACPWF010000030.1 GCA_016197155.1 Candidatus Omnitrophota bacterium
AAAACAGCCGCCAGAACCAAGGCTAAGGCTAAGGCTAAGGCTAAGGATAAGGCTAAGGCTAAGGCTAAGGCTAAGGCTAAGGCTAAGGCTAGTGAGTCTCTTTAGCACGATTCTGGTTGTCACGTTAAGTGTGCTGGGTTTTATTTATTTTTCCAACGCGAGGGATATCCTTTTGAAAAGCAAAGTGGGCGAACTGCGGCTGATCACGAATTTAAAGGCTCAACAGTTAAATGGTTATTTTGACGGCTTGAAACAGCGGGCCGGTTTTTTTCAGGAAAACATGAACCTGAAGAAAAATCTCCCCGTTCTCGTTCAATTTTTTGATGACCCGCAATCTCCGGAGTACCGGCAGGCCGAGAACGCGCTGGACGTTCAATTGCAAAAATTAATCAACCAAAGAGAATTTTTTGATTTACTTTTGATGGGCTTGGACGGAAAGGTTGTTTATCATGTCAATAAGTCTTATCACCCGTGGATTTTAGGGCAGAAATGGGATGACCCCAAAGGAAAAGCCTTTGAAGAGGGGCAAATCGACATCTATTTTTCGGAAATTTTTACCTCGGGCGCGGAACCGGAGGAATATTTGATGCCGATCACAGCCCCCGTTTATGACAGCGAAGGACGCCTGGCGGGTGTCATGGCTCTGGAGGTGAATATGAGCACCGCCTATGATTTGATTCGGAACACAGAAGGACTGGGAGTGACCGGGGAAACGCTCCTATGCCGCCGGGAAGGCGGGTATGCCATCGTCTTGCACCCTTTAAAATACGACTCCGGCGCGGCTTTTAAAAGAAAATTTTACTATTCCGGGCCAAAGGCCTTTCCCATACGCGAATCCAGCCAGGGACGGGCGGGAGCGGGAGTAGCCGCGCTGGATTACCGGGGGGAACCTGTGATTGCCGGCTGGCGGCCGATCTACATCGGAAGTCACCTGTTGGGACTTGTGAATAAAATAGATCAAAAAGAAGCTTTTGAAACAATCCACCAATTACAAAAAATATTTCTCATCATGCTTTTTATTATTCTTCCCCTTTCGGTGGGGATTGTTTTGGTGAACGCCGTGGCTATCACGGATCCCATCGAGAAGCTGACTCGGGCTGTGTCGGCGGTCTCCAAAGGGGCCATGGATGCGCGTGTTGAGAATATTGAAACGAACGACGAGATTGCGGATCTGGCCCGCATGTTTAATCAAATGACCGAAAATCTTCAAAAAACCACGGTTCGCCGGGACGAGCTTTTAAAGGAAGTCGATCAGCGTCGGCATGCCCAGGAAGCGGCGAGAAAGTCATCCGGGGAATTGGCGCGGAGCGTCAAGGACCTGGAGCGGTTTAATCAGGCGGCCGTCGGCCGGGAGAATCGGATGATAGAACTGAAACGGCTCGTCAATGAATTATCAAAAGAACTGGGCCGCAAACCCCCTTATGACCTTTCGTTTTTGGAGCCCATTGAGAAAAAATCATAAAGAAAATAACGAGGACTGGGTTTCACGCGTTCTTGACGCGGCTCTTGATGCCATCATTCAGATAGACGACCAAGGCCGCGTCATCGAGTGGAATAAAAATGCGGAAGTTGTTTTTGGATGGAAGAGGGAAGAGATTCTGGGAATGTTCCTTTCGGAAACCATTGTTCCCGCCCAGCATCGGGAAGCCCATAAGAAAGGGTTAAGGCATTATCTTTTAACCGGCGAAGGACCGGTTTTGAATAAACGCATAGAAATCACCGCGCTTCACCGGAGCGGGAAGGAATTTCCCGTTGAACTTGCGATTACTCCCGTTCACTTGGCCGGTAAATTGATTTTCAACGCTTTTCTCAGGGACATCACCGGCCATAAGCGCGCCGAAGAACGCTTCCGTCTGGTCGTGGAATCCGCCCCCAACGCCATGGTGATGATCGATCAAACCGGCCGGGTCGTTTTGGTCAGCGCCCAAACGGAGAAACTCTTCGGCTATTCGAGACAGGAGCTCATCGGAAAACCGATAGAAATGCTCGTCCCCGGACGCTTTCGCCCTCAACACCCCGGCTACCGCGACGACTTCTTCGCCAAGCCCCAAATCCGCCCGATGGGAGCCGGCCGTGACCTCTATGGACTGCGTAAAGACGGCACCGAGGTCCCCATAGAAATTGGCTTGAATCCCATCAAAACAGAAGAGGGCGCCTTTGTGTTGGCCGCCGTCGTGGACATCACTCCACGCAAGGCTTTTGAGAATCAAACGAGAGACTTTACAAAAAATCTTGAAGAACAGGTTAAACAGCGCACTCTGGAAATAAATCGTCAGCGCGTGGCGGCATTGAATATCATGGAGGACGCCAACGAAGCCAAGAAAGGCCTTGAAAAATCCGAACGGGAGGAGAAGAGGCGCGGGGAGGAATTGGCCCGCTCCAATAAAGAACTGGAACAATTTGCCTACGTGGCTTCTCATGATTTACAGGAACCGATCCGTAAAATAGTCGGCTTTACGCAATTATTGGCCGGTGATTTTGAAGACAAATTGGGACACGAGTCGCGGGTGCACATGGATTTCATTGTCGATGGCGCCAAACGGATGCAGGCTTTGATCCAGGATTTGCTTCAATATTCGAGGACGGGAACGGCCAAATTGATTTTTAGAGCGACGGATTTAAACGCGGTTGTCGCAGAAGCGCTCAGCAACCTGGAGCTGAGGGTCAAAGAAACTCAAGCCGAGGTTATTTATAAAGACTTGCCCACACTGAAGGCCAATAAAATTTTTATGGTGAGCTTATTTCAGAATCTCATCGGCAATTCGCTTAAATTTCGGTCGGAAGAAGCGCCCAGAATCGAAATTGACGCGAAGAAAACCGATGAGGGGTATGAGTTCACGGTCACGGACAACGGGATCGGCATCGACCCTCAATTTGCCGGCCGCCTGTTTGTGATCTTCCAGAGACTGCATCCCAAGGATCAATACGAAGGGACGGGCATCGGCTTGGCCGTGTGCAAAAGAATAGTGGAGCGCCACGGCGGCCGCATCTGGATTGAGCCCGGGAAAGGGAAAGGATCCATGTTTAAATTCACGTTGTTGGGCAGGTAAACCCTCATCAAACAATAGGAGAAGCGATGTCCCCGGAAATCATTAAGGTCCTTTTGGTGGAAGACGATTTGGGCGATGTGGAATTGGTCAAACAATCTTTAAAACGGTCAAAACTGCATGTGGATCTGGATTGCGTGATCGACGGACAAGAATGTTTGGACTACTTACGCAGAGTGGGAAAGTACAAAGACGCGTCCAAACCGGATCTTATTTTGCTGGACTTGAATATGCCCAAAAAAGACGGCCGGCAGGTTCTTTTGGAAATAAAGGCCGACCCGCCGCTGAGACGGATCCCCGTGGTTGTTTTAACCACGTCCGAGTCGGACGTGGACATTCTCAAAAGCTATGATTTGGGCGCCAACTGTTATGTCACCAAACCCGTTGATTTCCATCAATTTAGTAAAATTGTCAATGAAATAGCGGAATTTTGGTTCACGGTTGTAAAATTGCCCGATCACAGGGGAGCGTAGCCCCATGCGGAACCGGCCAAAAGTGCTCATCATCGACGACAGTGAGGCGGATCGAATATTGCTGCATGAGGCCATCAAAAAAGCCGGGCTTGAAGTCGAGGTCCAAACGGCCCGGAGCGGCGAAGAGGGGGTTAAAAAGGCCAATGAATTGAGGCCGGAAGCGATCATTGTCTTGGATACGTTGATGCCCGGCATGAACGGTTTTGAAGCGTGCAAAAAAATAAAGGAAATGGACCAAGATTCAAAAGTGATTCTTTGTACGGGAGTGGTGGACGCGGTGGATGCGGCCAAAGCAAGAGCGGCCGGCGCGGATGATTATTGTGTCAAAACGGATGACTATGAAGCCGTTGTGGGCGCGATCAAAAGTCTGATAACGTCTTAAAAAAAGGGAAACCCAAAGCAGAGATGGCGCGCAACCGATGCAAAATTTTAATCATCGAAGACGACCCGGGCTTCCGGGAATTATTGACGGGAATATTGAATCAGATGGATGAAAATTTTGAGGTGCGGTGCGGCGGCTCCTATCGGGAGGCCCGGGAAGCCATCCAAAAAGAACTGCCGGACCTGATTTTATTGGATATTTATTTACCGGACAAGGACGGTTTTTATTTTCTGGAAGAGTTCCGCAAGAATGGGCATGAAGACATTCCGGTGGTTCTGGTGTCGGCATCGGGGAACGAAAAAGACAAATTAAGGGGTTTGGAGCTGGGCGCGATGGATTTTATCAATAAACCGATTGCCATAGAAGACATCAGAGCCAGGGTCGCTTTCCAATTGAGATTGAAAAAGATCACGGATGATCAAAAATGGGCGTGCCAGAAGACCAATGAAGGCATCAAGCTTCTTTACAAAGAACTGGAGAAGAAAAATAAGAAATTAGAACAGCTGGACCAACTAAAAGATGAATTTGTCAGCATGGTTTCCCATGAGCTCCGCACGCCTCTGACGGCCATCAAAAGCAGTCTTTCGGTTGTCTACGGGGACACCGAAGGCCGTCTGAGCGCGGATCAAAAACGTTTTCTGGAAATCAGCAGGAAAAATATCGATCGTCTGGCCCGTTTAATCAACGATGTTCTGGATTATGAGAAATTAAAATCAAAGCCGGTGGGGTTTAAGATGGCCGAGAACGATCTGAATGCGCTGATCGGGGAGACCGTCAGGGATTTTGAGCCTATCGCCGCCAATAAAAACCTGAGGCTGGAAACCGAGTTCGAGGCCGATCTTCCGAAGTTCGCGCTGGACAGGGACAAAATCATGCAGGTTTTGACGAACTTTTTGAATAATGCGGTTAAATTCAGCGAGAAAGGAAAAATCCGAATAAAAACGGCCCGTTGGGACGGGGACACCGTGCGCGTTTCCGTCGAAGACGAGGGGGTGGGGATCGAAGAGGAAAATTTACCGAAGTTGTTTCAAACTTTCAGTCAGATCACAAACCAGGGATTCCGAAAACCGGGCGGCACCGGCCTGGGGCTGGCTATTTCCAAAAGCATTGTTGAAGGGCATAGGGGGAGGATCGGGGCGGAGTCTGTTTATGGAAAGGGTTCTACGTTTTATTTTATTTTGCCTTTGCGCGTCGGGAAGTAGAAAGAGGTTGGCGCGCCTTGACTTCAAACGGGTTGTGGGGCAGGCAGTGCCTTAAAAAAGGGGGACAGCTAAGATGACCGGAAAGAGAATTTTGGTCGTGGATGACGAAGCGGACATTGTGGAAACCACGAAAGCCATTCTCCAACAAAATCAATACGAAGTCACCACCGCTTCCGGCGGAGAGGAGGCCCTTGGTAAAATAAAGCAGTCCATGCCGGACCTGATCATTCTGGATATTCTGATGCCCCGAAAGGACGGTCTCTGGTTCCTTCAAAAGATCAGAGAGGAGAAAACCACTTTTTCGGTGCCCATCATTTTTCTCACCGCTCTCCAAAAGAAAGAGGAACAGGTCCGCGGCGGGTTCGTTCCGGATGGAGTCCGGCACCGGATTTTTGCCAAGCCCTTTGAACCCGACGAACTGCTTGAAGCTATTCGGGAGCTTTTGAACCCGTAGAGGGAAAGTTTTTGACGTTGCCCGGGTACAGACAGCGTTGGATTTCTTTCATCAATTCTTCGTCTTCAAAAGGTTTTGTGATGTAGCGGCTGGCGCCTATCACGCCCCCCACGACCCGGTCCACCTCGCCGGTTTTGGCTGTGAGCATAATGATCGGAATATCCCGGAGGGTCTTGTCGTACCCGTCCTTGACTGTTTTGCAGACTTCCTCGCCGGCTAATTTGGGAAGTCCCAAATCAAGGATGACCAGATCCGGAATTTCCTCGCGTATTTCCTTGAGGCCTTCTTCGCCGTCTTCGGCTGTCGAAACAATAAAGCCCTGTTTCACCAGTTGAAACGTCAGGGCCGAACGGATGTCTTCGTCATCTTCGATCACCAGGATCTTTTTTTTCATGGGAGCTGTGTCCCGGTTTTTTTTTGGGATTTTTCATGATATAAATTTTGGTCCGCGATCCGAAAAAGCTCATCTTCCTCCCGGAAGCCTTCCCGGTAAGCGGCAAAACCGCAGCTGACGGAAATACGGATTTTTTGGCCAAGACCCTCCATCGCAAAGGTTTTGTTTTGCATTTCTTTTTTAAGGCGCCGGATGGCATTGGCCGCCTGCTCTTCGGAACTTTCCGGGAGAAGAACCACAAATTCGTCCCCTCCGTAGCGAATCAGGATATCGGATTTTCGGAAAACCAGCCGCATCGTTTCCGCCACTTTCTGAATCACAAAATCGCCCGTCTTGTGTCCCAGCGTGTCGTTGATGCTTTTTAAATTGTCGATATCGAGGATGGCCAGCGAAAAAACCCTCCGGTACCTTTTGGCGACATGGAAGAGATTGTTCAGATGCTTCTCATAGACATGGAGGTTGTAAAGCCCGGTGAGTTTATCGGTCATCGAAAGCCGGACGTAGCGCCGATGGCGCAGAACGGCTGAATCGACGCGGGCCAGAAGTTCTTTTATCTCAAAAGGTTTGGTGATGTAATCATCCGCGCCGAGGTTAAAACCTTCCACTTTACGGGCGGTGTCGGTTGTCGCCGATAAAAAAATCGTCGGGATTCCGGCGGTGAATTCATTGCGATTGAGCGAGGCTTTGAGCTGTATCCCGTCCATCACGGGCATCCCGATATCCAGGATCAGAACATCCGGGAAGGTCTGATTCGCTTTTTCAAGGGCTTCACGCCCATCACGCGCCAGCCGGACCTCATAACCGTTGCCAGATAACTGTTTGTCCAGAACCTCCAGAATGTCCGGTTCATCGTCGACAACCAGCACGGTGCCTTTGTGGCTCATCTTGATTCCTCTCGATTTCGCGCCCATTTGTGAGCCGAAGGACTGTAAAAACCACCTATTATCTAGACTAAAGGAAGTATAACATTTATATGCAAAATTATCAATATTTAACTAATATTTACATATTTTTTCATATTTGATACGGATAACGGGCCCTATGTCTGTGAATCCCTTAAAGCTATTTCCCATTTAAGAGATTGCGCGGATTGTGGTAGAATGACTGCCGTCATGGACCCCAAAGCCTACGTCGTCATCGCCCGGAAGTACCGCCCCCAAAATTTTGACGAGGTGATCGGCCAGGACCACGTCTCGACGACGCTGAAAAACGCGATCGCGAAAAACCGCATCGGCCACGCGTATCTTTTCACGGGCCCGCGCGGGGTGGGCAAGACCTCGATGGCCCGCATCTTCTCAAAGGCGCTCAACTGCAAAGACGGCCCCACGGTGAACCCCTGCGGCAAGTGCGTGTCCTGTCTCGAAATCGAGGGCACCCGCGCGCTCGACGTTTTGGAAATCGACGGCGCCTCGAACCGCGGGATCGATGAGATCCGGGCCCTCCGGGAGAATGTAAAATTCGCGCCGGCGGCCGGGAAGTTCAAAATTTACATCATCGACGAGGTGCACCAGATCACGGCGGACGGGTTTAACGCGCTCCTTAAAACCCTCGAGGAGCCGCCGGCGCACGTGAAATTTATCTTCGCCACCACCGCCGCGCACAAAGTCCCGGCCACCATTCTCTCGCGCTGTCAGCGTTTTGATTTCCGGCGCATCCCGACGGCGGTGATCGCCGCCGCGCTCGGAGCCATCTGCAAAACCGAAAAAATAAAAATCGACGACGACGCGCTTTTTGTGATCGCCAAAAGCGCGGACGGGTCCCTGCGCGACGGCCAGTCCATTTTGGACCAGCTCGCGGCCTCGTCAGCCGAGAAAATCACGACGGAAAACATTGTTCAGTCCCTCGGCATGATTGAGGAGGAGAGGATATTTGAGCTCTTTGACGCGCTCGCCGCGCGCGACGCGCGCGGGGCGCTCGTCGTCCTCGACGGCGCCATGAAAGAGGGCAAAGATCCCGCCCTCTTTCTCGAGCGCGTCCTCGAACACACACGCGACCTTTTGTTTTTGCACGTTTCCGAAAAATTAAACGACCTCCTCGACGCCTCCGACGCGCACAAGGCGGACCTTTTAAAACAAAAGGAAAAACTCTCGAAAGAAGAGCTTTTTTATTTCTTCGGCGTTTTCACGCACACGCTCCAGATTCTCAAACGCTTCGAGGCGCGGCGCGTGCCGCTGGAGGTCGCGCTCGTGAAACTGGCCCACCGGGCGCCGACGGAAAACATCTCGGTCCTTTTGGAGAGGCTCGACCGTCTCGGGAAATCCGCTCCGGCTTCTCCCACAGTTTTGAGCCCCCGTTTGGGCGCGGATTTGCGCAAAGCCAAAGAAAAAGAGGACGCGGAGATTCCGGACATCGAGGAACTCCCGTCCGAAGATCTGTCTCTGCCTTCGTCGCGCGAGAAAAAATCGGGAAACCTGGACGAGGCCTGGCCTCTGCTCCTTCGCGCGTTAAAGGCTGAAAAAATTTCCGTCGCTTCGTATCTGGCCGAGGGGGAACCGTGCGACTTCTCGAACGGCGTCGCAAAAATTTCATTCCCTGAGCGGCTCAATTTTCACCGCGAGTCGCTCGAGGTCGCGGAAAATAAAAAACTGATCGAGCGGCACCTGTCGTCGTTTTTGAATCAGTCGGTCCGCATCGAGTTCGAATGCGTGAAAGAACTCTCCGGAAAAAATTTCGCGCAAGGCCGCCCCGCCGAGGGCCTGCCTCCCCGCGAAGAGGCGCCGCCGGCGGTTTTAAAGTCCGCGATGGAACTCTTCGGCGGAAAAATCATCCGGGAATAGCCCATGCCCTACCCCGAATCCATGGTGCGCCTCATCGAGGCCTTCGCGAAGATGCCCGGCGTCGGTTCGCGCACGGCCGAGCGCTTCGCGTTTTACATCTTGGGCTCGCCACGCGAAGAGGTCGAGGAGCTCGCGCGGCTTCTCCTCAAAGTGAACGGCAATATCCGGTATTGCCAGGAATGTTTTAATTTGAGCGAAGCGTCCGTCTGCCACATCTGCGGCGACCCCACGCGCGACCACGGAGTTTTGTGCATCGTCCAGGACCCGAAGGACGTCATTTCCATTGAGAAAGCCGGCGATTTTAACGGTGTTTACCATGTCCTTTTGGGCGCCCTGTCGCCTCTCGAGGGCATTGGGCCGAAGGATTTAAAGATCAGGGAACTTTTTGAACGCCTAAAAAAGTCGCCGGTGAAGGAAATTATTCTCGGGACCAGCTCTGATACCGAAGGGGATGCCACCTCGCTTTACCTTTTGAAACATCTAAAATCTCTGAAAATTAAAGTCACGCGCATCGCCCACGGGGTGCCGGTGGGAAGCGCCCTCGAATTTGTCGACAAGGCGACGCTGGCGCGCGCGTTTAAACAGCGTCAGGAGGTGTGAAGTGAGCCTGTCGAACCAAAGTGGTGAGCCTGTCGAACCATTTAGCTTGACGCCTGCGGGGCGCTTTGCTAGGCTATCCCCATTTAAACAAAGGAGATAAAATGCACGTAGGCCAGTCTCTTAAAAAAGGTTTTTCAGTCACTCAGGACAGCATGAGCCTGGTTTTGACGCTCTTTGTGTTCGGGCTTTTCTGGAATTTGGTGAATGTTTTTTTCACGTCTAAATTTGAAACCCCCGACGCGAAGGTGTCGGCCGTCGTGATCGCCGTCGCCATTGTTTTCGTTCTGCTCAGCATTTTCGTGCAGGCGGGGTCGCTCGGGTTTATCCGCGAAAAGCTGAAATCGGGCGCTTCGTCGCTTTCGATTTTCGCGGCCTCGGGGACGCGGTACTACGGCGCGCTCTTTTTGATCGGGCTCCTCGTGTCGCTTGTGATCGGCGTCTTTGTGCTGTTGGCCGCGCTCGCCGTGGCCGCGTTCGGCAACCGCGCGGAGGTCCTGGCGATGGGGCTGGCGATCTTGCTAGGGGCGATCGGGATTTATTTTGTGATCCTGTTGTTTCTGGCGCCCTACATCGCGGTGGCGGATGACCAGAAGGCGATCGCGTCGCTGAAACAAAGCGTCGGCGTGGTCAGGAAAAATATCCTCGCGGTTTTTGGCCTGGCGCTCATTCTCGTGGCGATCGGGTTCGTGGTGGGCCTGGTGCTCGGCGCGATTTTCGCGCTCGTCGGGGCGGCGATGCCGAAGGCCATTTCCGACGTCGTCTTCGCGATCCTGGGGAGTTTTGTGAATTCGTACCTGGGGGTCCTCGTGACGGCGAGCTTCATGAGTTTTTATTTGGGGACAAAATCCCAGGCCTGATCTTTTCGAGAGAGGTTCTTCAAAATTGAATCGCACAAAAAGGACACGGCCTCGCGGTGTCCTTTTTTGTTGAAGGCATCGATTGTCATTCCCGCAATCTTCCGGCGGGAATCAAAGTCTTTCCCTGGTAGCTCAGTTGGTAGAGCGGTTCGCTGTTAACGAACATGTCCCAGGTTCGAGTCCTGGCCAGGGAGTGGATTCGACGCGGCGGATGGCCAAAAGGCCATCCGCCTTGCTCACCGCTTCGTCGAATCCATGGTGAGCGAAGGAGCGTGGCGACTGAGCCGGACCATTTGGCAAGTTTATATTCTTGAATGCAAGAATGGTTCTTTGTATACCGGGGTAACCACCGATCTTGAGCGTCGTTTTAAAGAGCATCACGCCAAGACGACGCATTACACCAGTTACAATCCACCAGTTCAGATTGTTTTTTCGGAGACGTTTGAAAATAAATCTCAAGCGTTTAAGCGCGAGGCCCAAATCAAACGCTGGACGAAGAAGAAAAAGTTGGCTCTTATATCGGGCGACTCGGAGCCATTGAGGTCGCTTTGAATTTTTTGCCATTCTTGACGCTCAGACGAACTTTGTAGACCGGCCGCTGTCCGGTCTATCGGGGGTGAGGTCCATGGACGCCGCTAGCGACGAAAAAGAAACGGGACGGCTCGAGGCTTTCAGCGACGGCGTGTTTTCCATCGCCATTACCCTGCTCGTTCTGCAATTTAAAATTCCAAAATTAGACCAGCTGGGCGCGGAGGCGCATCTTTCCGGGGCGCTTCTCAGCGAGTGGCCTTCGTACATGGCTTATTTCATCAGTTTTTTCACGATTCTCGTCATGTGGGTCAATCATCATCGGCTTTTCAATCACATCAAACGCGTCGACAACCTTTTCCTTTTCATCAACGGATTTTTGCTGATGCTGGTGGCGTTCGTTCCTTTTCCCACGCAGTTATTGGCCGAGCACATCCGGCACCGTTATGCCGTCACGGCCACCGCTTTTTTCACCGGGACCTACATTCTCATCGCGGTGGCCTTCAATGCGCTTTGGCATTACGCGATTTATCGCCGCCGCCTTTTGGGCCGCTCGGCGAATGCGGCGGCCGTCGACCGGATCACCCAAAATTACCGGCTGGGCCCCTGCGGATTCTCGCTTGCCTTTATCCTGGCTTTTTTTAATGTGGCGTTGAGCCTGACCGCCTTCACCGCCCTGGCCTTTTTTTATGCCTTCACGGGCGAGGGAAAATAATTGGAGAGACCCAGAGATTTTTTTGCAAGAAAAGGGTTTTTAGTGCATAATGGGCCCGGTAAGCGGGCATTTCAAACATAGAGGAGACAAGATGGCATATCAAGGCGGTGGGTTCGGCGACAGACGGCCGAGAGAGATGTTCAAAGCAACTTGCGCGGACTGTCAAAAAGAGTGCGAGGTTCCTTTCAAGCCCCGCGAAGACCGTCCCGTTTATTGCAAGGACTGTTTTTCGAAACGCAAAGACAGCGGCCGATAGGTGAGGCAGAATTTCAAACGGGATAAAAAGAGAATCGAGGAAGCAAAAAGGAAAAAGCGGGAAGAAAAAAGGGGCCAGCGCCTGAATCCAAAGCCCCCGGAGGCTTCCTCCGAGGTTCTGCCCGATCCCGTGTCCTAGGTTTCCGGGGAATGAACGAAAGAAGGATCTTTCTGAGACGCCCTCTATTTGCCTGGCTTGTTTTTCTTTTTCTCTCCTTAGTGGGTTCCGCTGATTTGGCCGTTCAAAACGCCTTCGCCAAAGAAGGCGCCGCGCTCGTTTCCAAAGACGAGTTTATTTCCGGGGATTTCCCGAAACTTTTTAGGGCCAGGCAGTTTCAAAAAGCGCTGGATGCCCTGGATATTCTGTTGAAAAAATATCCGGACGATCCGCTTATTTTGCGCTACCGTGCTTTGACGCTGGATAAACTCGGCCGCCGCAGAGAATCTATTTCAGCTTACAAAGAAATTTTGTCACAAAATCCCCATCACGCGCCCACGCATCTTTTTCTGGGGCTTGCCTATGCCCGCGACGGAAAACTTTCTCAGGCGGAAGAGGAGCTTCGCTGGGTGGTCGAAAACAGCGGTTCCGAGAATTACCGCCACTGGGCCCAAGCGCAGATGACGCGCGTTCGTGTGCTCGGAAAAAAGAAGGCCGCTGTTAAAAGAGTGGAAAAAAGGCCGTATCTCATCGGAAAAACAGGCGTTTATTATGACAGCAACCCTCTTCTCATTCCCGGTGACAGCAACCTTTCTTCGAGATCCGAAAAAGACGGCGCCGATTTTCCTGTCGATCTTAGCATCGGGTATCCCGTGCTATTGGAAAAAGATATTCGTGTGGATGCGCTTTATGTCGGTCAGGCGCTGCTACATGACAGAGGCGCGAGTCAAATTGATTTTAATTCGCAGGGGTTTGCTTTGGACGCCAAAAAACGCAGTTTCTTGGGAGAGCGGGCCGTTCTTTTTGGCGCGCGGTATGATTTTAAAAGTAATTGGCTTCGCAGTGATTTTTTTTCGACGGTGAATCGTTTTCTTTTGAGCGGAGAGACGTCTTTCTGGAAAAAAACCAAGACGCATATTTACGGCAGGCTTTCTTATTCTAATTACGACAACGACGGGTCTATTTCCTCCACGACTTCCCGTGATGGGTATCGGGGAGGGTTGGGTGTTGTGCAATATTTTTATACGGCGGCGGATTTCAGGTCTTATTTTTTCGCCAAAGAAGAGATAAGCTTTGCGGATACGAGGGGAAATAATTTTAACCGCGGAGGATCTTTAACGCGGCTCGGCGTCCACGGGCCTTTGGATTTTCTGGGGCCGATGACGTTTGATGTTTCTACGGGTTTTGATTACGGAACTTATCCGGATTTTTCTTCTCTTTCCACGCTGGATCTTAACGAACGGCGGGACTTGCGTTTCGATTTCTACACGGACCTGACTTATCATTGGAAGCCGAATCTGGCGACCCGGACGTTTTATCGTTACATCAATTCCAACAATGACAACGGTTTTTACGACCGCGAACGGCATATTGCGGGAGTGGAGGTTGTATTTTCCGTATGAGAAACCGCGCCTTCATTATTTTTGCCTTCATTTTTATTTTCCTTTTTAACGGAGCCCCCATTTTTTATGCCGCAGAGAACGCCGTGGATCCAAGAGAAGCCGCAATTGACCGTGCCATCGGCGGGATGGAGGAAGGGAGCCGGCCTCTTGAACCTAAAAGTTATGCGGGAAAAAATCAGGGTCGTCCCACTACCGGTGGAAATCTGAGTCCCGGGATGGATACGCGGGTGACGGCTTCGGCCGGTAATCCGCCGGGCGCTAATTTGAGTGGAAATGGGAGTACGGGCACTGAATCAGGAGCTTTGCAGGGAAATACTCAAGAAACTGTCAGCGGCGGAACTACCGGCACTACCGTTGAAGAAAATAATAATACCGGCAGTCCTCCTGACGTCCCAACGGAACCGGTGACAGAACCTACAAGCGGCGGAAGCGCAAGTGACAGCATTGTCAATGTGGATGCGAACGTGGATCTCGGCGGAGGAGAGCCCGCCGTAGATGCGAATCTTGCCGTCGATACAAATGCCGGCACTCTTTTGGATGCGAATGCCTCGGCCGCGACCGACACGGTGTCGACGGATGCTTCGGTTGTCGAAAGCGGCACCGTCGCGGGAGAGGATCTGACCACCACTGTGAATGAAGCGCCGGTCGACGCGGTTCTAGACACCGAAGTGGTTGCCACGGATGTCCCCGTCGACAGCGAGGCCACGGCGGGCCTTGAGGCGGACGTGGATCCGGTCGCCGCGGACAGCGACGTGCCCGTTTCGGATCCGGCCGACGGGCTTTCCGCTGGAATTTGATCATGAACGAAAAATTTAATGCCTGGGACATGCTGAGAAAAATTTTCTGGCAGGATGTGCTCCTCATCCTGACGGTTTTCATTCTCGCCCGGCTGATCTCGTTTGTCATTCGATGGTTCATTCTTCGCCTAGCGGAAAAAAGTTCTCCTCACTTGCGTCTTTCGATTTTACGCGTTCTTCCGATCATCCGGCTTCTTGTGGGGATCGGGGCGGTCGTCGTGATCGTGCCAATCCTCGTGGAACCGACGTTTCGGAACATAGTCACCCTCGCGGCGAGCATGGGGTTGGCCCTGGTTTTCACATTGAAGGATTACGGGTCAAGTCTCGTGGCGGGATTGGCGACCGTGCTGGAAAACACCTACCAGCCGGGCGATTGGATTGAGGTGAATGGGATCTACGGAGAAGTGAAATCCATTCGAGGCCGCGCCACGCGGATCGTTACGCCCGACGATACGGAGGTCATTATTCCGCACGCGAATTTTTGGACCGCCAATATCTTCAATGCCTCCAGTGGAAACCGCAGTTTATTGTGCGTCGCCGATTTTTATTTAAACCCCGACCATGACGCGGCCCTTGCGCGTAAAAGTTTAACGGAGGTTGCCCAAACAAGTTCTTACCGGAAAGCGGAAACGCCTGTCGTTGTCATTGTCCTCGAAAAACCGTGGGGCACTCACTATCGCGTGAAGGCTTACGTGAGAGAAAGCCGCGAACAATTTCTGTTCCTCACGGACCTGACGGTGAGGGGTAAAGAAGCCCTGCGGTCGCTGGGCATCCGCTTTGCCCAAGCGACATACGCCGAAACAAAGCCCTGACCTCTTTTCCGCCGACAGGTCTCGCCCTTTATTTTTTAAAATGGTAAAATGCCCGCATGTGGATTAGCGTCAAAGTTCGCTTTCCGTGATTCAAATCAGAAAAGCCGGTGAACGCGGCCACGCCGATCATGGCTGGCTCAAAACGTATCACACGTTTTCGTTCGCGGATTACCAGGATCCCCGGCACATGGGGTTTAGGAGCCTGCGGGTGATCAATGAAGACACGGTACAACCCGGCAAAGGTTTTGGCACTCACGGGCATCGGGACATGGAGATCCTCACCTGTGTTTTGGAAGGCGAGCTGGAGCACAAGGACAGCATGGGCAATGGAACGGTGATCCGGCCCGGAGAACTCCAGCGGATGACCGCCGGCACGGGAGTCACGCACAGCGAATTTAATCCTTCAAAAAAGAATCCCGTGCATTTGCTGCAAATATGGATCTTGCCGCAGGAAATCGGTTTGAAACCCGGCTACGAACAGCGCGAATTCAAATCCGAAGAAAGAAAAAACCGGTGGCGCCTCGTCGCATCCGGAAACCCGAAAGACGGTGCCCTCCGCATCCATCAGGACGCGGACCTTTATCTTTCGTCTCTCGAAAAAGGCAAAAAAATAGAACGTTCCCTGGGCAAAAACCGGCATGCGTGGATACAGGTGGCCCGAGGATCCGTCCAAGTGAATGGAGCCTTATTGGAGCAGAGTGACGGCGCCGCTTTGACGAAAGAGGAGCGGCTGGATGTCACGGCCCAAAGCGATTCAGAGATTTTGCTTTTTGAGATGGCCTGACGATGAATCCCGCCGCCAAGAGATTGCTTCAGGAACTTCATCCCAAGCGGATCGACGTGCTCATTCTGCTCGTCGCCTCGATCGTTCTCCTGGTGATCGGCCTGCGGCTCCCGGTTTTGACGGTCCACAAACTGTGGGAGACCAACACGTTTTCCATTTACTCCGGTAATCCTATGTGAATGGTATGACCGCGCTCCCTCTTTTAATCGTCTCGCTCGGCGTTTTCACGATCGGCTACCGTCTTTACAGTAAATTTTTGGCGGCGAAAGTTTTTGTCCTTGATGCGTCCGCGCGGACTCCTGCGGTCCGGCTTCGCGATGAACACAATTATTACCCGATGTCCAAGTGGGTGCTCTTCGGGCATCATTTCGCCGCGATCTCGGGCGCGGGGCCGCTGATCGGGCCGGTGCTGGCCGCGCAGTTCGGATTTTTGCCCGGGCTCATCTGGATCGTGGCCGGGGTGGTGCTGGGCGGGGCGGTGCAGGATTTTGTGATCCTGGTCGCCTCGACGCGCAGAGAGGGAAAGTCTCTGGCGGAAATCGCCAAGGAAGAAATCGGCCGGCCCGCGGGCGTGGCTTGCGCGGTCGCGATTTTATTCATCGTGATCGTGGCGCTGGCGGGCCTCGGGTTCGTCGTGGTGAACGCGCTCGCGGAGAGCCCGTGGGGAACATTCACGATCGCGATGAGCATTCCCATCGCGCTCGCGATGGGGTCGTACATGTTCGGCCGGCACCAGGGCGCGCATGAGGCCGTGCGCCGCGCGACGGTGTTCGGCGTGGCGGCCCTTTTGGCCGCGGTGGTTTTCGGAAAATTCGTCCCCGAAATTCCTTTCCTCAATCATTTGTTTCTCCTCGACCGCAGATGGATCCTCATCGCGATGGCGCTTTACGGATTTTTCGCGTCGGTCCTGCCCGTGTGGCTTCTCCTGGCGCCACGGGATTATTTGAGTTCGTACATGAAGCTCGGAACGGTCGCGTTTCTGGTTTTGGGGATCGCGTTTGTCAATCCGCGCCTGCAATTTCCCGCGCTCACCCCTTTCATCCACGGCGGCGGGCCGATCGTGCCGGGAAAGGTGTGGCCGTTTTGTTTCATCACCATCATGTGCGGGGCGATCTCCGGGTTTCACGCGCTGGTTTCGTCCGGCACGACGCCGAAAATGATCTCCAATGAATGTCACGCGCGCCCGATCGGATACGGGTGCATGCTACTCGAGGCGCTCGTGGCGGTCGTGTGCCTCCTCGCGGCCTCGGCGCTTCATCCCGGCGATTTTTACGCGATCAACGTGCCGCCCGCGCTTTACAAAACGCTCGGCACGGCCATCGGGACGCCGGTGAATCTGGAAAACCTGACGCGCCAGGTGGGGGAGGCCACACTTGTCGGCCGCACGGGAGGGGCCGTGTCGCTCGCCGTCGGGATGGCGCAGGTATTCGGCGCGATCCCGGGCCTGGCGGGTCTCATGAAATACTGGTATCACTTCGCGATCATGTTCGAGGCGCTTTTTATTTTGACGACGATCGACGCGGGCACGCGCATCGCGCGGTTTATCCTTCAGGAATTTCTCGGGAAAGTTTACCGGCCCTTTGGGCGGGCGGACTGGCTCCCGGGAAATATTTTCGCCAGCGCCCTCGTCGTTTTCGCGTGGGGCGCCCTCATTTGGAACGCCTCGATCAGCACGATCTGGCCGATGTTCGGCATCGCCAATCAGCTTTTGGCGGCGATCGCGCTCGCCGTCGGGACGACGGTGCTCATTCGAATGAAAAAGGCGAAATACGCGTGGACAACCCTTTTGCCGATGGCGTTTGTGACGGTCTATTTTTGATTATTTAAAATTCGTTAAAAAAGTACATTTTTGAAACACTTTTAAAAAAAATTTTTTTCACGCGTGAAAGAAATACACTTTTTCATTCGTGAAAATTGTCCGTGAAAAAAGTACGCGGCACGCTATATAACTAATATAT
>JACPWF010000031.1 GCA_016197155.1 Candidatus Omnitrophota bacterium
CGTCCATGTAATCGATGTCTTTGGGGCTGGTGAGCGGAAAATCGCCTTTGTGGCGGCAGGCGACTTTGGATTCGGTAAAATGGCCTTGCTTGTCGAGACGCGCGTTGGCCTGGGCAATGATGAACTGGTCCTCCAGGTCCGCGGAAAGGTATTCGATGCGGTCGGTGACGCGGCCGTTTTCGACTTTGCGGTAAGGCGTTTCGATAAAACCGTATTCGTTCACGCGCGCGTGCGTGGAAAGCGACGCGATGAGGCCGATGTTCGGGCCTTCCGGCGTTTCAATGGGACAAATTCTTCCGTAATGGGAATGATGCACGTCGCGGACCTCGAAACCGGCGCGCTCGCGGGACAGGCCGCCGGGACCGAGGGCCGAAAGGCGCCGCTTGTGCGTCATCTCGGCCAGGGGATTGGTCTGGTCCATGAACTGCGAAAGCTGGCTCCTTCCGAAAAAGTCGCGGATGACGCTCGAGATGAGTTTGGAGTTGACCAAATTGTGCGGCATCATGTTCTCAAGCTCGTAAATGCCCATCCGCTCTTTCGCCGAACGCTCGAGTCTCGCCAAACCGATGCGGAACTGGCCCTGTAGCAGTTCATTCACCGTGCGGACACGGCGGTTTCCCAGGTGATCGATGTCGTCGGTGTCGCCGTCGCCGTTTTTGATCGCCACGAGCCGCTTGATGATCGCGATGAGCGTGCCGGCGTTCAGCGTTCTTTCTTCCTCCACGCTCGCCTTCATGCCGAGTTTACGGTTCAGCACAAACCGGCCGACCGCGCCCAGGTCATAACGCCGCGCGTCAAAAAACATCTTGTCCACCATGTTCTTGGCGCTGTCATGCGTCGGGGGATCGCCGGGCCGGAGCTTGCGGTAAATGTCGATGTAGGCGTCCGCGACGGTTTTGGTGTGGTCTTTCTTTAAAGTCGCGACGATTTCGGGGGCCTGCGTGCGGGTGATGAGAATGGATTTGATGCCGGCCGAGGACATCTTGGTGATGAGCTCGCGCGTCAAAAGCGTGCCCTGCTCGGCGATCACGGCCTTGGTGTCGGGATCCGTCGCGTCCTGGGCCAGCGTGTGGCCCGCGAGATTCTTGGGATTGTAGCGGTTGATGGATTCGATTTTATCAATGCCGCAAAAGGCCTTGATGATGTCCTCGTCGGTTTCGTAACCGAAAACACGCAGGAGCGAGGTCGCCAAAATTTTTTTCTTGCGGTCAATGTAGGCGTAGAGGATGTCGTTGATGTCAAATTCAAACTCGAGCCACACCCCGCGGTGCGGGATGATCCGCGCCGAATGCAGGATCTTGCCGTTGGGGTGCAGGTCCTTCTCAAACGACACGCCGGGAGAGCGGTGGAGCTGGCTCACGATCACGCGCTCATCGCCGTTGACGACAAACGTGCCGTTCTCGGTCATGAGCGGCAGGTCGCCGAGATAGATCTCCTGCTCTTTGGTTTCTTTCTGGCTTTTCAGGCGCACGCGGATCTTGAGCGGCGCCGAATAGGTCATGCTCTTTTTATGGCATTCCTCAAGCGTGTACTTGGGCTTGCCGAGCGAATAGGAAACGTATTCCAGCTTGTGCGCGGCGTCGTAGCTTTCAATCGGAAACACTTCCAAAAACACCTCTTGAAGCCCGGCGTTCTTTCTTTTGGATTTGGGCACACCCGCTTGAATGAAATCGTCGAAAGACTTGGTTTGCAATTCGACGAGATTGGGCATTTCGCAGATTTCGGGAATTTTCCCGAAATTGTAGCGCTTCGGCATAAAATGACCCTCTTTTAAGGTTTATTTAAACTCGACTTGCGCTCCGGCGGCCTCTAAAGCCTTCTTGATCGTCTCGGCCTCTTTGACGGGCACGTTGTCCTTGACCGGCTTGGGCGCGGCGTCCACGAGGTCCTTGGCCTCTTTCAAACCCAGCGTCGTGATCGCGCGGATCTCTTTGATCACCTGGATCTTGTTGGCGCCCGCGCTTTTCAGCACGATCGTCACCGACGTTTTTTCCTCGGCGGCCGCGCCTTGGGCGGCTCCGCCGGCTCCGGGGGCCGCGGCCATCATCATGGGCGCGCTGGCGGAGACTCCGAACTTCTCCTCCAGGGCCTTCACGAGATCCGCCAGCTCCAGAACGCTCATCGTCTCAATCGAGCCGATGATCTCCTGCATTTTTTGTGTCATTTGGGTTCCCTCTCCTTTAATTTTTTTATCGCGTCCAAAACATTCACGACCTTTCTCACCGTTCCCGCCAACACCCCCGCCAAGCGGCTGATCGGCGCCTGCATGCCGCGCGCGACTCTCGCCAGCAGGACCTCGCGCGACGGCAGGCTGGCGAGCGTCTTGATCTGGTCGAGCCCCATCACGCGGCCGTTCATGAAACCGCCGCGGATCTTGAAGGCCTCGTTTTCCTTGGCGAACTCCACGAGAATTTTTGACGAGGCCACCGGATCGCCGCTCGAAAAAGCGATGCCGCACGAGCCCTTCATGGCTTCCGAAAATTCGGCGGCCAGCTTCTCTCTTTCAAAGGCCTTGCGGCCCAAACTGTTTTTGATGACGAGGTACCGCGCGCGGGACTGGCGCAGTTTCACGCGCAATTTGTCCATCGTCGAGGCCGGGACGCGGCCGTGCTCGGCCACGAAAAAAAGCGGGCGCTCTTTCAATTCCTTTTGAATCTCGCCGATGATCCGCTCTTTCGAAACGCGGCTGAACCCGGTGGCTTTCATGTCAGTCCGCAGTCTCCGTTTCTTTGATGTAATGCGAAATGTCCAGCCGCACCCCCGGCCCCATCGTGCTCGACAGATGCGCGCCTTTCACAAAAATGCCCTTCAGCGATTTCGGACGGGCCTTCACGATCGCCTCGATGAGCGTCGTCGCGTTTTCCTCAAGCGCCTGGTCGGCGAAAGAAAGTTTCCCCACCACGGTGTGCACGTTCGCGAACTTGTCCATCTTAAACTCGATGCGGCCGGCCTTCACCTCTTTGACGGCCTTGGCCGGATTGTCCGTGACCGTGCCCGCCTTCGGCGAAGGCATGAGACCGCGCGGACCGAGCATTTTTCCCAATTTCCCGACGTCTTTCATCATCGCAGGAACGGCGATCGCCACGTCAAAATCCATCCAGCCGCCCATGACTTTTTCAATCAAATCATCCCCGCCGACGAAATCCGCTCCGGCCTCTTTGGCGGTCTTGGCGTTTTCGTCCTTGCAAAACACGATGACCTTCAGCGTCTTTCCCTGTCCGTGCGGCAGAACGGTCGTCCCGCGGACATTCTGGTCGTTGGCCGCCAGATCCACGCCCAGCTTGCACTGGAGGTCCACGGACTGGTCAAACTTTGTCTTCGGGGACGATTTTAAAATTTGAATGGCCTCTTTGAGGGACGCCCCCTTCCCTTTTTGCGTCGTGAGCTTTCCGAGTTCTTTGCGTCTTTTGGAAATGGCGACCGTCATGCCGTTTAACCCTCCACCTCGATGCCCATGCTCCGCGCGGTGCCCCGGATAATCTTCACGGCGCCCTCCATGTCTTTCGAATTCAAATCTTTCGCCTTTTCTTCGGCGATTTCTTTGGCCTGCGCCAGCGTGATCTTGCCCACCTTGGTTTTGTTGGGTTCGCCCGAGGCCTTGGCAATCCCGCAGGCGCGCTTCAAAAGGACCGCGCTCGGCGGGCTCTTGATGATGAAGTCAAAGGTCCGGTCCTCATACACCGTGATCACCGCCGGCAGGGTGAGGCCCTCGCGGCCCTTGGTGCGCTCGTTGAACGCCTTGCAAAATTCCATGATGTTCACGCCGTGCTGGCCCAAAGCGGGTCCGACCGGCGGCGCGGGATTGGCCTGGCCCGCGGGGCAGTACAGCTTAATGGTGGTTTTTATTTTCTTTGCCATTTAATCTTCTGCCGTTTAATTTTTTTCGACCTGCCAGTACTCAAGCTCCACGGGTGTGGTCCGTCCGAAGATCGCGACCATTACCTTCAGCTTGCCTTTGTTGGGATTCACTTCCTCGATGGTGCCGTTGAAATTGATGAACGGCCCTTCCTTTACCCGTACGCTTTCGCCCTTTTCAAAGATGACCTTCGGCGTCGGTTTTTCCTTTTTCTCCTCGGCCTGCTTGATGATGCCGGCCACTTCGCTGTCCCTCAGAGGAAGGGGCTTGCGGCCGGACCCGATGAACCCGCTCACACCGGGCGTGTTCTTCACGAGGTACCAGGTGTCGTCGGAGAGCTCCATCTCGACGAGCACGTAGCCCGGGAAAAATTTCCGCGTCGAAATTTTCTTTTTGCCGGCCTTGATCTCGGACACTTTTTCCGTCGGAATGAGCACCTGAACGATCTTGTCCTTCAGGCCGTGCTGTTCCGCACGGCCTTCGAGGGTGGCCTTCACGCGATCCTCGTGCCCGGTCTGCGTGTGAATGACGTACCAGCGCTTCGAAATAGTTTCCGGCATTATCTCAAGAGCCCATGTAAAAATTGCGAGAAAACAAAATCGGCGATGCCGATAAACGTCGATAAGATCAGCATCGTCATCAACACCACGGTCGTCGAACCGATGAGCTCCTCACGGGTGGACCAGGTCACTTTTTGCATTTCGGCGCGCACTTCACCGAAAAAATTTTGAACCTTCTTGATCATCTTTGCCCTGAACGCCTTTTGTTAAACAAACCCACAGGAGCGGCAGGAATCGAACCTGCAGTCCCGGTTTTGGAGACCGGTGGTTTACCGTTAACCGACGCTCCTAAGAACCGATCTCCATTAATAAAAAGCTTATAAAAACAGAAAAAACCACCTACGCGGAATCTTCCGTTCCGAATTTTGGGTGTTTGACTTGTGTTTCGGTTGCTTCGTTCGACTTACTTTTGCTCTTTATGCGGCGTGTGTTTGCGGCAAAAAGGGCAAAACTTTTTGAGCTCCATGCGCTCCGGGTGAAGCTTCTTATTCTTCGTCGACGTGTAATTGCGCCGCCGGCAGGTCGTGCATTCGAATTCGATAAACTCTCTCACCCCTTACATAAACCTCTCCCTTAAACTTCGTGTGAGGCGTGATACTGCCGGGTTTGGCCAGCACCTGGCCGCGCTCGAGGTCATTTTTCTCGACGCCGCGAAGGAGGAGGCCGACGTTGTCCCCGGCCTGGCCTTCGTCGAGAAGCTTGCGGAACATCTCGATGCCGGTGATCACGGTTTTCTTGGTGGGCTTGATGCCCACGATCTCGATTTCTTCGCCGATCTTGCACTGGCCTCTTTCAATCCTGCCGGTGCCCACCGTTCCGCGGCCCGTGATCGAAAAAACGTCCTCGATGGGCATGAGGAAAGGTTTTTCCACTTCGCGCTTGGGCGTGGGGACGTAGTCATCCACGGCTTTCATTAAATCCATGATGCACTGGGTCTTCGCGGCGTCCGTGGGGTTGTTGAGGGCTTCGAGGGCGCTTCCTTTAATAACGGGAATCTTGTCGCCGGGGAATTGGTATTTGGTGAGGAGTTCTCTGACTTCGACTTCCACCAGGTCTAAAAGTTCTTTGTCGTCGACCGCATCGCACTTGTTCAGGAAAACCACGATGGCGGGCACCCCGACTTGACGGGCCAGGAGGATGTGCTCCCGGGTCTGCGGCATCGGACCGTCGGCGGCGGAAACCACGAGAATCGCGCCGTCCATCTGGGCCGCGCCGGTGATCATGTTCTTGATGTAGTCGGCGTGTCCCGGACAATCCACGTGCGCGTAGTGCCGCTTCTCGGTCTGGTATTCCACGTGCGAAACCGCGATCGTGATGCCCCGCTCCCTTTCCTCGGGGGCGTTGTCAATGGTGTCGAAGGCGCGGGCCTCAGCCAGACCTTTCTTGGAGAGGACAGTCGTGATCGCGGCGGTCAGAGTCGTTTTGCCGTGGTCGACGTGGCCGATCGTCCCGACATTCACGTGGGGTTTGGTGCGCTCGAATTTTTCTTTGGACATTTGCGGTCTCCTTAAATTATCCCTGAATAAATAAAAATAATAAAAACGGAGCTGGAGACCGGGATTGAACCGGTGACCTTGTGCTTACCATGCACATGCTCTACCAGCTGAGCTACTCCAGCACAAGTCACCCACCGAAAGCGTTTTTGGCGAAGGCCATCCCAGATGAACGCAGCGAAGACGTAATTATAATGTTTTTTGAAGAACTGTCAAGATTTATTTCGCCCAAAAAATCAAACGGGCCGCCAAAATAAAATTACCCAGATCAGGATCCCGATTTTGAAAAAATAGGCGGGCTCTCCGCGCCTTTGTTCCGGGGCCAAAAGAGGGTTCACATGCCCTTTTTGAAACGCGAAAAGAAGCCTTTGCACCGCCGTCACGTGCGTGGCGATCCCGAGGATCCAAAGGGCGGCCGTGAAATTGTTGAGGGCCAGACCCAGGGCCGCGTAAACGAGCCGCTCCCCCCTCTCCCAAAATCCGACGCGGCAGGTTTCCATTTCGCATTCGGCGCGCGCGCGGATGTAGCTGATGGAAAAAGCGCCCAAAAGGGCGCCGAGGGCCAGGGCCGCGTACAAAAGTTTGCCCGCCCCGGCGTAAAAAAGCGCGGCCCCCCCGAAAATAAACCCGTCGCCGTAGCGGTCGAGCGACGAATCCAAAATGCCGCCGAAAGGGTGCGCGACTTCCGACGCGCGCGCGACCGCCCCGTCCAAAAGGTCCAGAACCCCCGAAAAAAGAACGAAAACGCCCGCCCAGAAAAAGAGGCCGCTCCAGATAAACCAGCCCGCGGTGAACGCCAACGCCAGACCCGCCACCGTGAGAAAATCCGCGGACACCCCGGCGCGAAAAAGGAAAAAAGCGATTTTAGTTTTGAGGGCTTCCATCGTCAGGGACACGATACCATTCCTTAAAAAACTTGTCGATGAGATTGGGATGGTGTAGATTATGGCGAAGGCGGGTGTAGTTCAATGGTAGAATCCGAGTTTTCCAAACTCGTTACGCGGGTTCGATTCCCGCCACCCGCTCCAAAGTTTTTCCCGTCACCCGCTCCCGGTTTTTTGTCTTCAATCGCCGCGCCGGATCACCATCACCGCAAAAAGCAGAACGGGAATTTTCACGGCAAGCCACACGAGCGATCGGGCGTCAAAGATCCCATCCTGCCGGAGATGCCATCCAAAAGAAATACTGATGTAAAAGACGGTGTACCAGGCCAGCGCTTTTATCAGCCGATGGGGTTTGTCCATCAATAGGAAATGAGCGCGTGGACGTTGTGTTCGCTTAATTTCTCGCGTCCGTTGAGAGCCGTGATCTCCGCCAAAAAATAAATCCCCCGGATGTCCCCGCCGAATTTGCGGACAAGCGCCGCGGCCGCCAGCGCCGTTCCGCCCGTCGCCAGCACGTCGTCGATGATGATCACCCGTGAGCCTTTTTTGACGGCGTCCTCATGCATTTCAATCACGGCCTGCCCGTATTCCAGGTCATAGGAAGCTGAGACCGTTTTGTGCGGAAGCTTTCCGGCTTTTCGAATGGGAACAAAACCCACGCCCAGCGCATAAGCCAGCGCTGACCCAAAAATAAAACCCCTGGATTCAATGGAAACCACGAGGTCGACGCCCGCCCCGGCTTTTTCAGCAAATTGCTGGATGCAGTACTGAAATTTATCCTTATCCAAAAGAAGCGGCGTGATGTCTCGAAAGAGGATTCCCTTTTTCGGAAAATCCGGAATGGCCCTTATCGATTTTTTAATGGCGGAAAGAGACTGGGTGCCCATGGTTCCCCTATTCTACTTTGCGGACCTCCTCTAACGCAACCGCGCCGATCACCGCGGAAAAGCCTCGCGAAGCCCGCCGTCAACGGGCAGCATCGAGCCTGTGGTCTTTGAAGAACGTTTGGAAGCAAGAAAGAGAACGCCTTCGGCGATGTCCTCGGGCTCCACGCGAACCTGAAGAAGATTTCTTTTTCGATAATGTTCTTCGAGTTCGGCTTCAGCGATGTGAAATGTTTTGGCTCTGTCTTTTTTGATCTCGGCCCACAGCCCCGACTCTTTAAAAACACCGTCGGGGTTGACCATGTTGGAGCGGATGCCAAAGGGAGCGCCTTCAATCGCCACAATTTTTGCCAATTGCGCGCATGCCGCTTTGGAAGCGCTGTAAGCTCCGAATTCGGCTCCGGGAGCGGGAACATTTTTTGTCGCCATAAAAATAAAGCATCCTCCCATTTTCTGCCGCTTCATGAGTTGTAGCGCTTCACGAGCTACGAGAAAATGTCCGGTAGCGTTCACCGCGAGATTTCTTTTCCATTCAGCGAGAGACAAATGATCAAGAGCGGCTACGGTCGCCACTCCCGCATTCGACACCACCACGTCAAGACCTCCCAAATGGCCGGCAATTTTTTGAAATGCCAGACGAATGCTCGACGGGCTCGTCACGTCCATGGGGATGCCCAAAACCTTTTGGGCTTTAAGTTCGGCGTTGATTTCTT
Source organism: Candidatus Omnitrophota bacterium (assembly GCA_016197155.1). GTDB lineage: Bacteria > Omnitrophota > Gorgyraeia > 2-02-FULL-51-18 > 2-02-FULL-51-18 > JACPWF01. Next base: position 8,391 of record JACPWF010000031.1, read on the forward strand.
TCTCGAGTTCCTGAACTTTTTTTCTGTCGGTGTCCGTTACAACGACTTGAGCGCCCGAGGCGGCAAGACGGCGGGCCACAACCCGGCCGATTCCTCCGCAGGCGCCGGTAATAAGCGCGATTTTTCTGGCCAATTCTTTCTCGGGAGGAGCCAGACTCAATTTATAAAGTTCAAGCGGCCAATATTCGATTTCAAAAGCCTGCCGAGGCGGCAGTGACACGTAACGGTCAACAAACGACGCGCCGCGCATCACGCGGACGGAATGCTCATAAACTTCTGCCGTGATCAAAGCAGAATCCAGGTCTTTGCCGGAGGTCACCATGCCGACACCCGGAATCAGGATCACCGCGGAATAAGGGTCAAGCATGAACATTCCCGGCTTTTTGTATTTTTGGTAATAGCGTTCGTGTGCCGACGCATAGGCCTCGAGCTGGCGCTTGAAGGATTGTTTGGTCTTAAGAAAATCTCCGGTGAGTTCGAGAAAACAGGGAATCCTTTTCGTCCGAAGCATGTGGTCGGGTGTGGCGGGCCCCTGCTGCGAAACTTCGGGTCCATTTTTTGAGGAAACAAATTCCAGGACGTCCTTCGAGTCATTGAAATGCAGGACAACCGGTTTGTTCCTGCTTAAAATATTTCTGAATTCCGGCATGAAACGGTCAATAAAAAATTTTCTTAATCCGGGAGAAAATGGTTTTATTTTCTGCCCCCCGAATGCTTTCTTATTCCCCGCTTTACTTGCAAGAAACCGCTCGGCGCGGCTCACCATCTCTATCGTGCGAAGATAACTCGTTTTTGAATCCTCTGCCCAGGTAATAAGACCGTGCTTTTCAAGGACCGCACCCTTGCAGGAGGGCCGGCGAGCAACTTCTCCCGCCAGCGTCTTGGCCAGATCAAATCCCGGCTTCACGTAAGGAATAAAAATAAGCTCCTCCCCGTAAACTTCTTTGCAAATTTGACGGGGACGGCCGGTATTCGTAAGGGAAAGAATCGCATCCGCGTGCGTGTGATCAATGGCCTGATAAGGCAGAAAAGCGTGGAGCAGCGCCTCGATCGAAGGACGGGGCGCTTTCGCATCCAAGAGACAACGGCCGAGATATTCCACCATCTCTTCATCCGTCATCGCGGTCCTTTTGAGAGCGGGCAGCACTTCCTCCAGCTTCAGCGGAGAAAAATCTTTTGGCTGACAGCTTTTGAGATCTGATCCGCTTCCTTTAATACGCAGAATCCTGACGGACCTCCCCAAATGATCAGTTTCCGCCATTTTGGAAGAAGTGTTGCCGCCGCCCCACACGCAAAGCTTGGGTTCACAACCTATAAGCCTCGAACGATAAACCAAAAGTTCGAGGGGGCTTTTTCCTTTAATTTCTCTGTCTCTCCAGAAAGATTGCATTAAATTTTTTCTCCGAATAATTTCAAAATATTTTCCCGCGCCGCTTTGACAATACCCTTCTCGGTAATAATGCCTGTCAAAAATTTTGCCGGCGTCACGTCAAACGCGGGATTTAAGGCCTTTGAACCCGGCGACGCGACGAGAATTTTTTCTTCTTTTCCGTTGGCCGTCCGTCCGCTTTGGTAAAGCACCTCGTCCTCGGAACGCTCTTCGATGGGAATTTGTTTTCCGCTTGAACAACCCAAATCAAAAGTGGACGTCGGAGCCGCCACGTAAAAAGGAATTTTAAACTCCTTTGCGCAAATCGCTTTTTCAAGCGTGCCTATTTTATTGGCCGTGTCACCATTAGCCGCGATCCTGTCCGCACCGACAATCATGAGATCTATTTTCTTTTTTGACATTAGATAGGCAGTGGCATTATCAGGAATAATTACGTGTGGAATATTTTCATTTTGAAGCTCCCATGCCGTGAGCCTGGCCCCTTGTCCGCGGGGTCTGGTTTCATCCACGTAGACAAAAACTTTTTTTTTGCTTTTTGCGGCGGCGAACACGGGCGAAAGAGCGCTTCCGTGATCCACAAAAGCCAGCCACCCCGCATTGCAATGCGTCCCTACCCTCACTCCATTTTTGAGAAGCCTGTTTCCTATTTCTCCGATCCGGCGGCAATCATTCTCGTCCTTAAACGCAAGCGCAAGCGCCTTTTCGAACGCGGCTTTTTTGGGGTAACGAGATTTCCCGGCTTCTTCAAACACTCGGTCTACGGCGTAAAAAAGATTCCGGGCTGTCGGTCTTGTAGCCTCGATTCTGTTTTTTGCCTTTTTGATATAGTCTGAAAACCCGTGCACCGGCGCTTCACTGACCGCCTGCGCCATGGCAAATCCTGCCGCTGCCCCGATCGCACCGGCTCCACGCACCACCATCGTGCGGATGGCTTGGCAGGTTTCTCGGTGATTTCTCAATCTCACAATCTTAAAACGAAACGGCAAAAGCGTCTGGTCGATGAGATACACCGACCCGCCCTTCATCCAAACCGTTTTGTAATTTTTTCCGCGGACTCTCAAAGGCGCATTTAAATTTTAGGAATAACGTGAACTAAAAGTTTTTTGACCTTTTCGGCATTCCGGTTCATGACCGCCATCACCGCTTCGTAAGTCACCGGCGCTTCATTTTCCTTCCAGCAGTCATAATCTGTGGACATCGCGATGGTTTGGTAGGGGATCTTCAGTTCATTGGCCAAAATAACTTCGGGACAGGAGGACATGTTGATGATGTCCGCGCCCCAGCTTCTAAACAGGTGACTTTCCGCTTTGGTAGAAAAACGCGGGCCTTCAATGGTGATCACCGTCACGTCGCGGTTAAATAAAAATCCGAGCGCCTTTGAGCTCCGGCAAAGAAGCTCTCTCAAATTTTTATCATAAGGCTCGCTCATCGGCGTGTGCACCACTTCATCAGTAAAAAATGTCATTTCTCTCAAGCGGGTGAAATCAATAAACTGGGAAGGAAACACAAGATTGCCGGGTTTAATTTCTTCTCTCAGAGAACCCACGGCTGTCGCGGCAAGAACGTGGGTGCAGCCCTCTTCTTTAAGCGCGAGAATGTTGGCCTTAAAATTTATCTTTGTCGGAGGAGTGCCGTGGCTTTTTCCGTGACGGGCAAGAATGACAACCTCCACCCCTTCGATTTTGCCGCAAATAAGAGGAGAAGAAGGGCTGCCGTATTTATTTCTGACAACTTTCTCAACGGGGTTTTTCAGAATCTCCGGACTGTCGAGCCCCGACCCCCCAATCACCGCTATTTTTTTCATATTTTAATTTGAATAAGAAATGGTGGGCAGGGGTGGATTCGAACCACCGAAGGCAAAGCCAGCAGATTTACAGTCTGCCCCTGTTGGCCACTTAGGTACCTGCCCGAAAAACAGTTAAGAGTGAAGATCTATTATGCCACTTCGTGGCTTTTAATAAAAGTTGCGGAGCAACACAATCACTCTTCACTTTTAACTCTTAACTTTTAACTGATCTTAAAAGCTGGAGGTCGGGATTCCTGCCTGCCGGCACCTGTCTACCGACAGGTAGAGGCAGGGAACCGACGACCTGCGGTTTATCCGCCAGAGGCGGACCCGCCTCCGGCGGGCAAAACCGTCTAATCAATTTCGAGCTGGAGGTCGGGATTGAACCGACGACCTGCGGTTTACAAAACCGCTGCTCTACCAGCTGAGCTACTCCAGCGATTTCTTTCTGTAAGCTTTGGGAAAATAATCGATCAAATCGCTCGCTGTCAGCCCCAGCTCGCCTTTGTCGCGCACCGCGAGGTCTCCGGCCAACCCATGAAAATAAACACCCCACGCCGCCGCTTGAAAAGGCAAAAGTCCCTGCGCCACAAACGACGCGATGACCCCCGCCAGCACGTCGCCGGTTCCGCCCTTGGCCATGCCGGGATTTCCGGTGTGATTGACAAACGCGCGCGCGGGATCAGCGACGACCGTTTCGTGGCCTTTCAATACGAGGACCCCATCATAAAACTTGGCCAGTTTTTTTGCAAGCGCGGCACGGGCCTTTGGGTTTTCCGGGACTTTTTCGCCGAAGAGCCTCTCAAATTCCCCCCGGTGAGGCGTCAGGATGAGCGGACAGGCGTGTTTTTTGAGAGCCGGTAATTTTCCCCTGAAACTATTCAAGCCGTCGGCGTCCAGCACAATCGGAACGGAAACCTCCCGGACGAGTTTTCTCGCCAGGGCCGTGGCGCCCGGTTTCACCGACAAACCGGGGCCCAAAACAACGGCCGAGATCCGTCTCTTCCTTATATAGCGGAGGATAGGCGCCTTGGCGGAGAGGGCGATCGCGCCCTGATCGTGAGACAGCCAGATCTGCATCGCCTCGGTCAAAAGCCCCCGGAGTGAGCCTTTCAAAATCTCGGGCGCGCCGAGTGTGACCAGCCCCGCGCCCGAGCGCAGGGCGGCGCTACACGCGAGCGTCGGGGCGCCCCCCAAACCCTTCGACCCGCCGACGACAAGCACGTGCCCGTAGCGGCTTTTATCCGTGTTCTTTTTTCGCGGCAGGAGAGGAAATTTTCTCGGCAGTTCGAAAATCATGAACGCGAATTAAAAATGAGCATGGCGCTGGCCACCGCGTAATTTTGGGTGTGTGACAGGCTCACGACCGCCCCTTTCAAATTTCTTTTGCGGCGAACTTTTTCGGCCTGGCCATGCCAAAAAACCACCGGCTTCCCGTAGGCGTCATTCAAAATTTCAATATTTTTCCAACCCACAAAATCACGCTCGACTTCTCCGAGCGCCTTAAAAATCGCCTCTTTAGCCGCAAAACGCGCCGCCAGATGCTGCTCGGGAAAACGCTTGGAACGCGCATAGGCAAGTTCTTTGGCCGTGTAAATTTTACCCAGAAAAGCTTTGCCCCATTTTTTGCTCACTTTCTTGAGGCGGTCTATCTCGACAATGTCGATTCCGATGGATCCGTTTTTCATTGAATAAGATGAAGCATTTCCTTGACCGCGTTTTCGAATCCCACCCACACCGCACGACAAACGATAGAATAACCGATGTTGAGCTCGCTCAAACCCTCCATTTTTTTAACCGCTTTCACGTTGTCATAATCCAACCCGTGTCCGGCGTGAGGGGTGATGCCGCGCTCACCCGCCGCCTTCACCGCTTTTTCAAGCCGCAAAAGTTCGCGCCCGGCGCCCGGCGCCGAAGTCTGGTTGGCGTAATCTCCCGTGTGAAATTCCACCGCCGGCACGCCGAGTTTTTTGGCGCCGTCAATTTGTTTTAAATCCGGATCAATAAAAAGACTGACTTCTATTCCCCTTTTCTTAAAATCTTCCACCACGCGGCGAAGCGTCTGGGGTTTTTTAAAAAGATCAAGCCCGCCCTCCGTGGTGCGTTCCTTGCGTTTTTCGGGCACCAGCGTCACCTGATCCGGCCCAAGCCGCATCGCCGTTTTCACGACGGACGGGGCGATCGACATTTCCATGTTCAATTTGAGGGAAACGGCCTTTTGGACGCGAAAGAGATCCTCGTCCTGAATGTGGCGCCGGTCCTCGCGCAGGTGCATCACGACCGCGTGCGCCCCCGCGCGCTCGCAAATCCGGGCCGCGGCCGCCGGATCCGGCCAGGCCCCGCCCCTGACCTGGCGCAGGGTCGCCACGTGATCGATATTCACTCCCAATTTCAGCCTAAAATTATTTATCGGATTTGTTCGGTGTTTCGGAGGCAGGCTTCACTTCCTCGATCGGCACGGTCGTTTCCACCAGGTACGGCTCCCCGGCCAGCGGGACGCCGGCCACCGTTTCGATCGGAATTTTTTTAACCACGGTCTTCGTGCTTTCGCTGACATCGATGAGCGCGGTTTGGGCGCTCACCGCCCCTTCCAGCAAAGCCTCAGGCCCCACCACCACGATCTCCGCGGGGTTGGTCGCTACTTTTCCTTCGACGATCCGGTAGCCTTCCGGCGCGGAAGTGGCCAGGCGCGCGTTCACCGGCAGTTTTTTAGCCGTGAGTTTGATGAGTTTATAGGACGGGTCGCGGGTCTCGCGCCTTTCGGCGTTTTCGATCTCGTTGTGAATGTAAAAATAAGTCAGGAGCGCGGCCGCCAGCGCCGCCAGTTTCAAAAACAGGCTTCCTTTTAATAAATTCATGACTCTTCTTTCCCCGGAAATAATTTCTTTTTCCGCCTGTCCGGCCGCGGGGGCTCATACAACTCCAAAAGATGCGCGCGCAATTTTTCCTCGTCGATGTCGCGCGTCATTTTTCCCTGGGAGACCAGGCTCACGGTGCCGGTTTCCTGCGAGACGACGATCACGAGCGCATCCGTTTCTTCCGACAGGCCCAGGGCCGCGCGGTGGCGCGTCCCCAAAACCTTCGAGAGTTTCTGGCTTTGGGACAGCGGGAAAAGGCACCCGACCGCCACGACGCGGGCGCCCTGGACGATCACGCCCCCGTCGTGAAAGGGGGTGTTCGGCATGAAAATCGTGAGCAACAGTTCCGAGGTCAAGACACCGTCGAGGGCCGTGCCGGTTTCCCGGTAGGGCTTAAGGCTTACTTCTTTTTCGATCGCGATGAGCGCGCCGATTTTATTTTTCGACATCGTCATGACGGCCCTGACCACCTCGTCGACCATTTTTTCTTCCTTGAGAAATATCTTAAAGAGCGGGCTTTGGCCGATGCGCGTCAGGCCCCGCCGGAGCTCGGGCTGAAAAATGGTGAGGAAACCGATCACCGAGATTTGAAAAAGGTGGGAAAGCACCCAGCGGATGCTCTTCAGCTCCAGGCGCTGGGCCACGAAAAAAAGGAGCACCAGGAACACCACCACCTTCAGGGACTGCGCCATGCCGCTGTCTTTGATGTAGACAAACAACACGTAGAAGGCAAACCAGAAAACGCCGATCTCGAAAACAGGCTTCCCATAAAGCTGGGCGAGCGGCGCCAAATTGGTCATTTTCCGGTTCCCTCTCCGTCGAGCGCGGCATCGGTGAGCGCGCAAAGTTCTCTGTGGGCCCGCACGTCGTGCACGCGCAAAAGATGAGCGCCTCGGTGAATGGCCACACCCGCGGCGGCGAGCGATCCGGTGAGCCTGGCGTCCACGCCCCGGCCGAGCAGATCGCCGATGAAAGATTTTCGCGAGAGACCCACGAGGAGCGGCTGTTTCAGTTCCAAAAAAGTATCCAGATGAGAAAGGATCTCAAGATTTTGCGCGGCTGTTTTTCCGAACCCGAAACCGGGGTCGAGGATCACGCGCGAGGGCGGAATCCCCGCCGCGCGCGCCCGGGCCGCGGCCTTTTCCAAAAAATCGCGGATCGTTTTTAAAACGTTTTGGGCCGGGATATTTTTCTGCATCGTTTCGGGATTGCCGCGCATGTGCATGAGGACCACGGCGGCCCGGTAACGGGCGATGAGCTTTCCCATCCGCCTGTCGAACCCCAGAGCGTAAATGTCATTCACGATCCGCGCCCCTTCGTCGAGCGCGGCCAGGGCCACGTCGTACTTGTACGTGTCGACGGAAATGGGGATCTTTATCTTTTTGGCCAGACGTTTTAAAACCGGCCGGATCCGCCGGATCTCCTCTTTGACGCTGACCGGTCGGGCGCCTGGCCTCGAAGACTCCCCGCCGATATCCAGAATGTCCGCGCCCTCTTCTTCCATTTGAAGCGCCCGGCGAAGAGCCGCATCCGTATCGAGATAAAGACCGCCGTCGCTGAAAGAATCGGGGGTGACATTCAGCACCCCCATGAGTTTCGTCCGGCGGCCGAGGCACAGAGTCGCGCCGCCGAGGTCGAGATCAAACGCTTGTCTTTTCAATCCCGACAATCCGCCGGACCTCATCGGCGTCCAGAACTTCTTTTTCCAAAAGGGCCTTGGCCAGACTCTCGAGCTGTCCGGAGTGGGCCTTTAGTTCACCCCTAGCCTTTTCGTAGGCTTCATCGATCATTTTTTTCACTTCCACGTCGATCATGCGCGCGGTCTCTTCGCTGTAGTTTCGCTCCTCGCCGAGGTCGCGCCCGAGAAAAATCTGATGATCGCGCCGGCCCAGCGTCAGGTGGCCCATCTTTTCGCTCATGCCAAATTCACAAACCATGCGCCGCGCGATCTGCGTGGCCACTTCCAAATCATTGTGCGCGCCGGTGGTGATTTCGCCGAAATGGAGTTCTTCGCTGGCGCGGCCGCCGAGAAGAACGACGAGCTTGCCCAACAGTTCGCTCCGGGACGTGAGGTAGCGGTCTTCAATGGGAACCTGCATCGTGTAGCCGAGCGCGGCGGTCCCGCGGGGAATAATGGAAACTTTGTGAAGAGGGTCCGCGCCCGGAATCAAAAGCGCCAGGAGCGTGTGCCCCGACTCATGATACGCGACGATTTTTTTCTCGCGGTCCGAAATGATGCGGCTCTTCCGCTCGGGCCCGGCCATCACCCGTTCGATGGAGGCCTGAAGCTCCTCGACCCCCACGCCTTCCTTGCCGTCACGGGCGGCCAGGAGCGCGGCCTCGTTGGACAGATTCGCCAGATCCGCTCCGGAAAAACCGGGCGTTTGGCGCGCGATGGCCTTCAAGTCCACATTTTCCAGAAGTTTAATATTCTTCGTGTGAACCTTTAAAATTTCTTCCCGCCCGTTCAGATCCGGGCGATCGATCACGATCTGCCGGTCAAAACGTCCCGGCCTGAGAAGCGCGGGGTCCAAAACGTCCGGCCGATTCGTGGCCGCGATCAGGATCACCGCTTCCTGCGTGTTGAAGCCGTCCATCTCGACCAGAAGCGCGTTCAGGGTCTGCTCGCGCTCGTCATGCCCGCCGCCGATGCCGGCGAAACGCTGGCGGCCCACCGCGTCAATTTCGTCGATGAAAATAATACAGCCGCGGCCGCTTTGCTTGACGCTTTTTTTGGCCTGGTCAAAAAGGTCGCGGACGCGCGAGGCGCCCACGCCCACGAACATCTCCACAAAATCGGATCCCGAGATGCTGAAAAAAGGCACGTCCGCCTCGCCGCTGACGGCCTTGGCGAGCAAAGTCTTTCCGGTGCCCGGAGGGCCCATGAGGAGAACGCCTTTGGGAATTTTTCCCCCGAGCCGCTGATATTTTTTGGGTTCCTTCAGAAAATCGATGATCTCGCGGAGCTCGCTCTTGGCCTCCTCCACGCCGGCCACATCCTGGAAAGTGATCTTCGTGCTCGAACCCAGCCGCGCGCGCGATTTTCCGAAGGCCATGAGCCGCCCGCCGCCCGCCGCTCCGCCGCCGCGGTAAAGCAAAAACCA
>JACPWF010000026.1 GCA_016197155.1 Candidatus Omnitrophota bacterium
GGCCGTGGTCGCGAACGGTTGCCGCGAGGATCACTACTCCATCGAATATCGTATCCGGCACAAGGACGGAAGCTACCGGTGGGTGGAAGACAATAACCGGATGGCGCTGGACGCCACCCGGCAAAAGATAGCCCCCCTCACAAGCCGGAGAAAAAACCCATATGGTGAAAATATAACATAAAAAAATAAAACCATAAACACCTTTGTGAGAAGCCTGCCCAGAAACGAAAACAGGGCCGTGTAAAGATTGTAAACCGTGACCGAGAGAGCCGGCGCCAGAAAATGGAGCGTGATCAAAAAAATCGCAACGCCCCCCGAGATGCGGCCGGCAAGCCCGTGATGGCGGGTAAACGCGATCACGGAATGCGCCAAGAGAACGCCGCAAAAGACCAGATAAAACTTTCTCGCTTTTTTCAAGCCCGCGTCCGCCGCGACCATCTCAGTCTCTCCCCACGAGTTGCTCGACCGAATACGGCCTCTCCGCAGCGAACGAAGTCTGCGCGTCTTTTTTCAAAAGAAAGGGTCCTAAGACCAAGACATCTATCTTGGTTCGCATGAAGCACGCATAAGCCTCGGTGGGCGTACACACAATCGGTTCGCCACGCACGTTAAAAGACGTGTTGATCAGAAGAGGGCATCCGGTTAATTTCTCGAACGCCTTTAAAAGCGAGTGGTAAAGCGCGTCGTCCGTCTCGGTGACCGTTTGGATGCGGGCCGAGTAATCCACGTGCGTCACCGCCGGGATGACGGATTTGAGAATCCGCAGTTTTTCCATCCCCTTGGCATTTTTCAGCGCACGCTCATTCGAAGCGACCTGTTTAGAAGAGCAAACCGGGGCCACCATCAACATGTAGGGACTGTCCCCTTCGATCTCAAAGTATTCGCCCACCCGCTCTCTCAACACCGACGGCGCAAACGGCCTGAAACTTTCTCGGAATTTGATTTTGAGATTCATCACCGACTGCATTTTCGACGAACGGGCATCCCCGAGAATGCTGCGCGCCCCCAGGGCCCGGGGCCCAAACTCCATCCGGCCCTGAAACCAACCGACGACTTTTTCATCTGCCAGTTCACGCGCCGTCGCCGCGACAAGCTCCTGACCGTTCAATTTTTGATAAGAAGCACCCGCGCCTTTTAGAAAAACTTCGATCTCCTCATCGCTGAACGAGGGTCCCCAAAGAGAATTTTTCTGAATCCCGCAGGGATACGCCCCAACCACACGAGCCTTTTTGTAATACTGGTAGTAAACGTAAAGTGCCGCGCCCAGGGCCCCGCCGGCATCGCTGGAGGCCGGCTGTATCCAGAGGTCATCGAATATTTTTTCCTTCAGGATCCGGCCGTTGGAGACGCAGTTGAGCGCCACCCCTCCGGCCAGGCACAATCTGCGTTCGCCCGTTTTCTTTCGAACATGCCTGGCTATCCGGACCATCGCCAGATCCAGCACCTCCTGAATCGAACGAGCGACATCGAAGTGCCTGTTCTCAAAAGAGGCTTCCTCGGTTTTGGCAGGGCCGCCGAACAGATCTTCAAATTTTTTATTGATGGCGTTCAAACCGCCGCAATAGCCGAAATACGCCATATTGAGCCGATAGGACCCATCTTCTTTCAAATCGATCAAATGATCCAAAATTGTTTTCACGTAAGCGGGCTCTCCGTAGGGAGCCAGCCCCATCAGCTTGTATTCACCCGAATTGATCTTGAAGCCCAGATAATGCGTGAAGGCAGAATATAAAAGACCGAGCGAATGCGGGAAGTGCAGTTCGCTTAAAATGTCGATCCGGTTTCCGACGCCGGCGCCAAAACTCGTCGTCGTCCATTCCCCCACGCCGTCCACCGTGACAAACGCGGCGCGGTCAAACGGCGAGGCAAAAAAAGCCGAGGCGGCGTGCGACTGGTGATGCTCCGGGAAAAAAATGGGCGCGCGACAAGGCAGTTCTTTCCGCAGAAGCGAGTGAATGTAGAGTTTCTTATTGATCCAAAGCGGGATCGCCTTGAGATAAGACTCAACCCCGCGCGGGGCCACCATGAGGTGTGTCTTGACGATGCGATCAAATTTTAAAATGGGCTTGTCGTAAAACGCGATGGCGTCCAAACCTTCCGGCGTCACTCCGCCTTCCTTGAGGCAATACAACACCGCACGCGCCGGATAAGCGTCGTCGTGTTTTTTTCTCGTGAAACGCTCTTCCTGAGCGGCCGCGACGATCCGGCCGTCTTCGATGAGACAAGCAGCGCTGTCATGATAAAAAGCGGAGAGACCAAGTATTTTCATGGGTGGTTTGTTCTGATCGATAAATATTTTTCCCGAACGGCGCGGCTCACGGCCTCCGCCACCAGACGGTGCCCCCGGCGATTGGGATGAAACCAGTCGTTCGGCGCGATCCTCAATTCACGGGCGTCGTGACCCTGGATCGCCGGCAACAAATCCAGGGTGTCGATGGACAGGCTCCTACCCGCCTCCAAAACCTGGCGCTGAATTTTCATCAGATCATCCGGATATTTTTCATCGGGAGCCGTTCCGACCAACTCAGGGTAAACGGCGAGCAAAAAACCGATCCCCCGCTCGCGGGTAATTTTTTGGATCGCCTCGAGCGCGCGATAGGATGCGCTCCACCCCGGATGATCCGGCCGGAATTGATCCGAATAGTGCTCGTTGAACTTCTCGGGCGTGACACGATGCCGCATCACTTCAAAATTTTTCCGGAAAAAAGCGTACAGATACGAATGCCGTTTGATAAAATCCTTGGCGGCGATCAGCCATTCATTTCGCTTGTCAATGAGTCCGTCCTGGTTCGAGAAAGGTTCGGCGTCATTGTCCACATAGCACAACAAAACCAAATCGGGATTATACCCCAAGCCCTCCTCCTTTAGAAGCAGGAATTCCTGGACGGTGTTGTACCCGCGGATACCGGTGTTGATGACCTCAATCTTTCTTCCCGAGGGGCCGGCCTCATTCAATAAGTCCTCGAGCTGGTCCGGAAAGGCGTCCTCCACGGCGACCCCGTCGCCGAACGCCACGGAATCTCCCAAGACCAGGATCCGGTACACACCCGCCAGCTTGTCAAAAGAATACTCCTTGTCCCGATAGCCCCGCGAGTTTAACCGAATGGGGTGGCCATACCGATCCTTCCCGTGAAAATAAGGAACGTGCTGAAACGCGCGCGTGCGGCTTCGTTTGAATTGTCCCGGCGGGTTGTCAATCAAAAATGGGCACTGAGATAAAACCGCTTCGCCCGCGGCAAGCGCAAGAATCGTCCCCACCAGAAAAGCCGTGACGGGCCGCCGCATCGTCCGGACCTATTTTTTCCTTCCGATCATGAGAAAAAAACCTCCCTCACGATCCCCCGCAAAGAACTGCCCCGCCTCAACCAGGAAATGGTCCAGGAAGGAGCCTTCCGGATTTTTTTCAAACAAATTCTCGTGCGGCAAAAAAGGCTGAAACGGCACGGGTTTTGGAATCCCGTTCAGATACTCAAACCCCTCCCTTTTAAACCAGCCGATCAGCTCACCGAGGGTGTGTTTGGATTCATGCGGGTTTTTGTACTGATCCATGAACCAGGCATTTTTCTTTCGGTCCCCGATCGATTTCCCGCGTAGACGGTAATCCAAAAACTTAAAACGGTTTCCGAACACCCGAAAAATTATTCTACGAACATCAGTGGGGATGCGGCTGTACGCGTGGTAAAGACCAACTAGGACGTGCCCGCTCGGCTTGACCAATCGGGCGATCGAACGGAATCCACCGCATGGATCGCTTGTGTGATGCAGCACCCCGTTGCAGATGACCAGGTCAAAACTTCCGGGCTTGAAAACAGGCTTGAAAAGATTCATTTGAAGGAAACGCACGTTTTGGATGTCGTTTTTTCGGCGGAAAGCCTCCGCCATGCGAAGAGAGTTCAGGCACAAATCCGCTCCGGTCACCTGCCGGTCAAGCGTGAGTCCCAAAAAATTCGAAAGCTGCCCCGTGCCGCAACCCGCTTCCAGAATCCGGGCACCGTGCGGGATCTGTTCGTCTAAGAGCCTCGCGAAGAGCCCGCGTTCGGATTTGATCCGAAGGGTAGCGGCCGAATCGATGAGCTCATAATCCGGAAACGGCGTTTTTTCATAGAAGTCCTTGATGCGGGCGGTGACGTCTTCGGGCGATCGCGAATGGTCAAAAAACAAAAGCGGGAGGCCCGATTCCGAATCCCTGGAAAAAGCCTGACCGCAAGCGTCGCAGGCAATCCTTTCCCTGCGCAGATCCAAAGGGCCGGAGCATTGAGGACAGACGATGTTCGACTCAGTCATCCTCTCTCTTCCAGATAATAAAACCAGTCTTGCGTGGCTTTTTCAATTTTGTCGGGTGTCCATACCGGCAAATCCTGAAAATCGTCCAGGTGTTTCAAAAGCATCCGGATTCCATTCTCGATCGAAACCCTGGGTTTCCATCCGGTCAGTTTTTTGATTTTTGAAATATCGGCAAAGGTGCGATCGGGCTCCCCTGGCCTCTTCGGAAGCCGAACGGTCTTGCCGCCTCCCAGGAGGCGGATAATCGTGTTGACGCTCACCGTCTTTCCGGACCCCACATTCATCACCTGATTTTTTAATTCACTGTTCGCCACGGCGGAGAAGGCCTCAACAACGTCCGCCACGTAAGTAAAATCCCTCGTCTGCCTCCCGTCCCCCACGATCGTGAACGGCATTCCATGAATTTTCTGAGGCAAGAAAACTTTGAACACGGCGCCGTACGTGCCGTTGGTTCTGGCGCGTGGGCCGTACACGTTGAAGAATCGCAGGGAATTGGCCTTGATCTTATACACCTGGCCCCAATGCAGAACGATTTGTTCTCCCAAAAATTTCGTCAGCGCATAGGGATACTGCGGCCGGATCCCGGCTCCTTCCGGAGTGGGATACCGGTCCGGAATGCCATAACAGGATGAGGAGGCCGCGTAAAGAACCTGACGGACGCCGGCGTGTCTGGCGCACTCCATGACGCTTAAGGTGCCATCCACGTTGGCCCGGAAATAATCGGCGGGACGCTGAACCGAGGGCACGATATCGGCAAGCGCGGCCAGGTGGAAGACCGTATCGGCGCCTCTAAAAAGAGGCCTGATCCTTTCGCGATTAGAAACATCCGCCCGGTAAAAACTAAAAAGGGGGTGGCTCCGTGCCCGCTCAAGATTTTTAAGCGCCCCGTTCGAAAGGTTATCGATCGCAACCACACGGCGCTTCTCTTTGAGCAGTCGGTCCACCAGATGGCTGCCAATAAAACCCGCGCCGCCCGTCACAACCACTTTTTTCATGCCGTCTCCCATCCGTACAACTTCCGCCAGGCACGCAGGACCCGCGCGGCAAAAAGTAAAACGCCGCTTTCCACGCGCCAGCCCCCGTCCGCGGCCCGGCGGATATGCCGCAAATGAACCAGGCGCTCTACTCTCGCCCGCACCATGTCCTCGGGGGAATACTCCTTCTCGAGCTCCTCAGGCCTGGATCGGCCTTGACGGATCATGATCAAAAAACGAACCCGTCTTCCGGTCTCGCTCAAATTAAATAAATGAAAATAGGCGTAACCAAAACTGTTGAACACAACCCCCGCGAAAAACACCATCCAGAATGTCTCCGCGAGACCTTTTCCTTCGAAATGGGCCAGCCCCGCCGCTCCGGCCAGCACAGGCGCGTTCAGATAAAGGGTCAGGCGAACCAAAAAAAGCTGATGCGATCGGATGTTCCGAGCGGGGCTCCACAAACGATAAATGAGCACCTGCGCCAAAGGCAGAAAAAAAGGCGCGGCCGTTGCATAAATCAAAAGTCCCGCCGAAATCATGACGGAGTCTCCACATGCCGGATCCGTTTGGCCGTCGCCGACCCAGGGTGTAGCCTTCCGCCCGCCCGCCCCGCCCGTCTGGCAACATGGACATCCCACACGAGCCTCAAATAACCCTCCGCCACGGCTCGAAGGGATTTCAAAGAAACGGCCTTGGTCGTTCCCACTTTGCGCCCTTTTAAAAAATAAGGAACCTCCGCATAAAGATACCCCGCGCGAATGAGCCGCACCAAAAGCTCCGTTTGATAAAAAAAACCCTTGGAACCCAGCTCGATTTCCTGAAGCGCACGCCGATTGTAAATCACGGTTCCATTGGTATAATTCAAATTTGTCCCAAAAGAAAAATTGATGATGAGCCGGTAAAACGACGAAAGAATGCGGCGAAAGAGCGAGCGCACTTCCACGTTGTAGACAAACGGCACGACCATGTCCACGTCGCGCGTCAGGGAAAAATAGGTCAGCAGTTCTTCCGGGACGTTCTCGTTATCGCCCGGGATCATGGTCACATAATCCATCCCGGCAGAACGCGCGCCGTCCCAAAAAGAGGCGCCGATCCCCTGCGGACGGGAATGGCTGATCGTCCGCACGCGCGGATCCTGACTCGCCAGACGTCCCGCCACCTCAGCCGTTTTATCCCGGCTACCGTCGTTGACCACAATGACCTCGCCGGGTATTCCAAAACGGTCGAGCGCCCGCAGCGTGGACCGCACCGCCTCCTCGACGTTTCGTTCTTCATTCAGGCAAGGCATCACAACGGAAAGGGATGGCTGTGCCATCTTAGCCGGCCCCTGTCTTTAGTCCCAAGAGCCGGCGGTAACCGATAAAAAAATCGGCGAACAGCCTGCCGGCCCGGCTGAGATGGAGATTTCCGTCCCGAGAAGTGATCAGGGCATCGTCCTGCATTTCCCTGATCTTATCCGAATGAAGATCCTTCCGCCCTCCAATCTCGTCGCAGAGATGGCTCATGTCCAAATCTTGATTGGGATGCGCCTGAATAAAAAGAAGTATCCGAAAAGTCGGCACGTCCGCTTTGATCGCGGGATACGTCTGCAAATAAAAAACAGCCAGCGAAAAGTAAACCGCCCCCACCGCATAACTTTCCCCAAAACTCCACCGCCGCCAGGAAGCCACCCCCCACAAAACCGGTAAAGCGGCCAAAAGAAACAGGTAGGCCAGCCAGATGATTTCCCTGCGGATCCTGATACAGCGCCAAACAACCAGGTGCACAACCAGAAAAAATGAGAAAAGAAAAAAACCATCCCGCAGAATATCAGGACGCATCAGGGCCGGGGCGGGTGGGGTGGTTTTGTGTCGGCGGTGCGGTGACAGCCAAAATAAGGCTGGTTCTCAAGGGAAACGATTTTCTCGGCGGCGGCGCGCTGAACCCTGGCCTCCAAATATTCCAAAAGGAGATTCCTCACGGCCTCGCGATCAGGCTCCTCCGGCAGGTCCATCGGTTTCAGGCGAAGGACGGCCACCGCTTCCGCAAGCTGGTCGATTCGTTCCAGGGGATCCGTGGTATCTTTGAGCGTTATTTTAAGCCTAGCGGCCCAATGTTTGATGGCGCCGTAAGCGGAAACTTTTTCCATTTAGATATTTTTTCAAAACCTCTCGGCTGACCGGATGTTGCCTCAATTTTAGCGTTTTGGCCGGGGAAAGAAAAGAAGCTTTTTGGCCTTCATGGCACCGGAGCCCGGTCTCCGGTGACGATAGTTTTGCCGTGAATATATGAAAAACACCCGCCGATTTTCCCGTCTTCCTGACCACGACTTTAAATAGCTTCAAATCGCGGACTTTCGCCTCGAATTCTTCCCGAAGCTCGCGACGCACCGCATGCCGGGGGGACTCCCCCCGGGCCACGTGCCCGCCGGGCGTGCAAGTCCAAAAACCCGGATACGCAATGCCGGGCTTGTTGTCCCGTAACTGGCACAAAACACGGCCGTCCGTCGTTTCCAAAATACACCCGGCAAAAACCGGCAATTCAGATGAAGTTGACGTGCTCAGGAGGGTTTTTCAGATCCCAGAGATATTTGTTGATGTAGTCTTGACGGCAGCCGACAGCGCAGTCTTTATGCACGTCCACCGAATCGCTCACATCCTTGTGAACCGCCCAGTAGCGGTCGCTCATCACGATGTCATAAAAAGAGGTCTCGTGAATGTCCCCGCAATAAAAGCGCTCCTTATTGAAAAAAGGGCCGCACGGGTAGACTTTCCCGTTACCGGAAATCTGAAGCAAAAACGGCGTGCCGTAGCACACGTCGTACTTTCGGAAACCGTCCTTGTAGAGGGCCGTCTCGCCTGCCGCGTTGATCTTGTCCCATTTGACCTGCACCACATAGTCGTCGTTTGAATAGGTCTCGGCCTCTTTCAAAATATCGGTCACGCTAAGGTAGCTTTTGTAATCGATGCCGATTTCTTTGTATTCGGAATCGGAGCACTGCTTGATCACAAAATAATCCACGCCGAGATCGGCGCCCAGCTTTGCCTCCTTGATGACCTGGTCATAACACTCGGGGATGAGCACCATCTGGAGACCGATCGTGCAGGGATACCCGTATTGTTTTTTTAGGGAAACAAGGGTTTTAATTTTATCCATCAGGATGTGAAAGCTTTCGCCGCTGGCCTGATGCACGCGCGAGAAGCCCTCCGCGTCCCCCGCCGACAAATTGATGCGCACCCAGGTCATGTCTCTCAGCACATCGTGCGCGCGGTCCATGTCCAGGCGAATCCCATTGGTCGCCATCGAGGTATCCACGCCCACTTTTTTCGCCAATACCGCCGCGTCGTACACGGCCGGATTTAGCGTCGGCTCACCGTCCCCGATAAAACCAATGGAGCGCACCCCGAGCCTTCCGCAATCCTCGATGTAACGCAGAAGCGACTCACGGGCGATCATCGTCCCCTTGGTCATGTTCTGAACCACGGCATAGCAGTATAGGCAGGCGACATTGCAAAATTTTGTCAGACCCATGTCAATGTGAATCGGCGCAAACCGTTTGCCTTCAAGCCAATCCTGGACACGGTCCAAATGGTAGGTCATCTTGTGCCCGTCAAAACGGAAGCGCTCGTGTTTATTGCGGTAACTGGGGCCGGTGAAGGCATTCGGGCCGTCATCCCCGTCTTTCCACGTCGGGTCAATGCGGACAACCCCGGTTTGGTCTTCATACTGGACGTATTCTAATTTTTGTTTTTTATTCTCGAGTTTTTCAATCTTGCCGGTTTCCTTTCGCAAGGCCTCGAGAACCTCTTTGTCCTTTTGTTTTTCGTGAAGGGCCTTGCGATCAACAATGGTGTTGGAAGTGCGAAGCTTATGGCCGGGATTGGAGGCCAGAGGCGCGTCGTCGGGAATCGCCGTATGGACTTCTTTCCCATAGCGGTTGACTCCGGTTTTGAGGTCCGGGTTGGTCTTCTTTTCTTTGTCTTCTGTATCGTCACTCATCGGAAAACACCGCCCATCTCCACACTTTATATGCTTGCAAATGGGGTGTCAAGACAATGTTAAAACGGTCCGTGAAAATCAAAATTAGGCACGTCTAAAGGGCCTTTTCGGCGCAGGCGCTCCAGGCTTCCAAAAGCACCCCTTTCCTTCTCCGTGCCCAACAAGAGCAGAATTTCTCTGGCAATATCTTCCGCCTCAGGGTAGCAGGCGGAGGCCAGATAATGGGAGGTGGGAATGGGGTGATCGTTTAACGCAACCCGGCGGGGCGCTTTCCTTAAATAGGCAAACCCCGTCTCCGTCAATTGAGCGACCAACTCGCCCGATACGCTTCCAGTCTTCCAGCCGGTGTCACAAACTAGCAGGTGTCCGGTTTTTTTGACGGAGTCTGTCACAGTCTGCGCGTCCAGGGGACTGGCCGAACGCATGTCCACCACCTCGACATCGATGCCAAATTCCTCGAGAAACTTCGCGGCGCGGAGCGCCTCAATGGTCATATAAGAAAAGGTTGCGATCGTCGCGCGACTGCCTTTTTTCGCGATGCGCGCCTGATTCAACGGAACCCGGTAAAACCCCTCGGGCACCTCATCTTTAAAACCATGGAGCCAGCGATGCTCCATAAAAATGACGGGATTCTTGTCCTCGAGCGCCGAGATCAGCATGCCTTTGGCGTCGGAGGGAGTTGCGGGCATCACGACTTTGAGTCCCGGAATGTGCGCAAACAGGGCTTGAAGGCTTTGGGAATGCTGCGGCCCCTGGCCCCACCCGCGGCCGACAAGTACGCGAACCACCATCGGCACATTTTCTTTTCCGTTAAACATAAAATGCCATTTGGCGGCATTGTTCACAATTTGATCCATCGCCAAAAGCGCAAAATCCACCCGCTGATGAATCATGAGCGGGTGGAATCCGGCAAGGGCCAAACCGATCAGAACACCCGTCATGCCGTTTTCCGATAAAGGCATATCCAGCACGCGCTCGGCCCCAAACTCCTCCCTGAGTCCCGAGGTCGTTCCAAAAATTCCTTTCGGATCGGGAACGCCCTCGCCGATCACGAGAATATTCGGATCCTTCCGCATGCAAATGGCGGTGGCCTCGCGCAACGCTTCGGCATAGGTCAGCGACCGCGTTTTTTTTTGGACCTCGACGTCAATCGGCATAAACTCTCTGCCTCAAATTTTCCGCCGACGGCGGGGGGCTCAATAGGGCAAACCGAAAAGCCGCTTGGATCTCACACTCGATCTCCGTCTTCATCTCTTGCGTCATTTTTGGATCCAAAATTTTCTCGTCCAAAAGGCGCCGCTCGAGAGAAACAACGGGACAGCGCTCTTTCCACTGCCCGAATTCCCGCTCCGACCGATAGGACAAGTGATCGTCATAATTCGGACCGCAGTGTTCGAGCCAGCGATAAGTAAAAAATTCGAGAAACTGCGGTCCGCGACCCTCACGTGCCCACGCGACAGCCCGCCGCGTGGCCTCAAACACGCCGGCGGCGTCGTTGCCGTCCCCGGCATGGACTCCCCAACCGTGCGCTTTTGCCACTTCGTGAATCGGCCGGTCGGGTTGGCGCTCTTTGAGAGGCGTATAAACGGAGAACAGGTTGTTCTCGCAGACGAAAAGGAGCGGTAATTTTTTGAGCGCGGCGAGATTCATTGCCTCGTGCGTCACGCCCTCTTCAAAACAGCCGTCCCCGAAAAAAGCGATCGCCACGCTCTGATTCTTCCGGAGCATGTGCGCCCAAGCCGACCCGGCGGCTAACGGCACGGTGCTCCCAACGATCGGTGTGCACCCCAAAAAACCGACACGCTTGTCCATCAGGTGCATCGAACCCCCAAACCCTCCCGCGCAACCGCCGGCTTTTCCGTAAAGTTCGGCAACAAAGGCGTTTAAATCCCCGCCCTTGGCCAAATAATGTCCGTGCGCGCGATGATTGGAATAAACCGTGTCCGTCCTGGAGAGCGCCAGACACACACCCGCCGAAACGGCCTCCTGGCCCACACAGAGGTGTACGGGACAACGCATTTCCTGATCGGCATAACGCGCGGCGAGACTCTCCTCGATCCGGCGAATCCGAAACATGGACCGGTAAAGCGCCAAAAGCTCTCCGGGCGTCACGGAAGCGCCGGTTTTCATTTGAGGAGGGTCGTGACGTATTTGAAGAGCGTGACGGGGTCAATGGGCTCGCGATTGCAGACGATCTGCACATCCAACGCCGCCGCGGCGCTTGCCACGAAGGCGGCTGTTTCCGCGGGCAGTTTTCCGGCCAGGCAGGCGCCCGCAATGGATAAAAAACAGTCGCCGGCTCCGATCCGGTCCACGACTTTTGTCGAGAGCGCGGGCACCGAGCATACCTTCTTTTTTTTCACATCCATCATGAGGGCGCCGTTCGTGCCGCGCGTCACTGCGATGAAGGAGGCGCCCACTTTTTTAGCCACGGAGGCGGCCACTGTTTCCAGAGAATCATGACGGTTGTGCGAGGCCAGACGCAGTTCGGGTTCGTTCAGAGAGACAAAATCCGCCCGGGGATAACGGTGGATCACGTGGTATCCCCTGTTCCCGCTGTTGACTTGGGTGTTCACGGCGAGAAATTTCGCCTTCCGCGTGAGAATTTTAATCATGGCCGGCGTAATAAACCCGTTGCCGAAATCCGGAACGACCACGATATCGAAAGCGCCCACCATCTTTTCAAGCCAACGGCAAACCTGCCTGTCCACCGGCGCGGGGAGTGCGCCCTCATTGTAAAAATAGACCTCAAAAAGTTTGGCCAGATCCGGATCGACGAAACGCCTTTTGACCAGCGTGGTTTCGTTGGGAATATAAAAAAATTGTGGGCGGACGCCCTTTGTCAATTTTGAACGGATGAACGCTTCGTGGCTCGGCCGGGTGCCCAACGCCGCCGCGACAGTCACGCTCCCGACAAATCGCGAAAGATGATTGGCGGCGGCAAGCGCCCCGCCGGCAAACTGTTCTTCTGAATCGTACTTGACCGCCAAAATGTTCCCTTTTCCCGTCTGTCCGAGCGGTGAGGTGTAGCAGTATTCATCCACGATCGCGTCGCCAAAAACAAGCGCGCGCAGGCTGGCAAGAGACTTGATCCGGCCGATCACCGCGGAATCCGAGGAAGACTTGCGAAACTCCTGAAGATACCTTTTGGTCTCTTCCGGAAACACGCCAAAATACCCGTTCAGCAGACTGCTGGAACTGAACGTGATCTCGTCCGTGTAGTAAACGACGCCGCCGTATTTTTTGACGGTGTTTTTCTCATGAAGAATATTTCCGGTGAGATCTTTTTTGGAGGATTTGTAGTCGGCGCCTTTGGCGTAAACATGGGGACGCATGGCCTGAATGACCTTGATCGCCGTAGCGGCATGATTCACCGCGACGTAATCGACGCAGGCCAGCGCCGAGATCATCTCCGCACGCAGCTGTTCGGCAAAAACCGGACGGCCAGGACCCTTGTTCACATACGTATCGGCCGTCAGTGTCACCAGGAGAAAATCCCCCTGTTCTTTGGCCTTTTGCAGGTGGCGAATATGGCCATTGTGGAGAAGATCGAAGACGCCGTGACACAAAACGACCCTTTTGCCTCGCTGGCGAAATTCTCTGGATTTCACCGCGAGCGCCTCTAGGGAGAGGAGCTTATCGTTTAGCATTATTTTCGAGCGATTCCTGCTTGAGGGCCCCAAACCGGTCGGCTAAATTGTGGAGAATGAACAGATGGGCTATTTCGACCAATCCGTAATCGTGAGAATCCAGCCATAAATTTAAATCGCCGGTTTTCCTCAAGGCATTGTCCCGGCTGAATCCGCTCAGCGTGAAAACGAGCCCGCCGGCCTCTTTCATCGCGCCGACAGCATTCAAAATATTTTTGGAACGGCCCGAGCTTGAGATGGCAATGAGCAGATCCCCCTCAAGGGCATGCGTGCCCAGAATCCGGGCGAATCCGTTTTCGTATCCGTAGTCATTGGCCATGCAGGTCATGAGCGAAGATTCGTGCAGCGTCTTTGCGCGAATCCCTGCGACGTTCGTAAAATCCGTGATCGCATGGCTGGCAATGGCCGAGCTCCCGCCGTTGCCGATCACGTAAACACTGCGCCGTCCATCACGCGCTTTTCCCAAAAGCCGAAAAGCCTCCTCCATTCCCTCTTCCGGAGACAGAGACTCGCCGGAACCGTGAGTGAACTGGGCCTCTTCTATCAGTTCAATGAATTGCCGTGATCGGATTTTTAATAAGGGGAACTTCATCGTCAAATAAAATTCACGTGTTGGGGCGGGTGTTTCAAATCCCAAAGATAGCGGTTCACCTCATCCATGCGGCAATTTTTGCGGCATTCGGTGATGTCGAGCCCGTGCTCTACATAGTCGGCGCTGGCTTTTCTTTTTTCGCCTTCCCAAATTTCTTCGAACGTGTTTTGATTGATGTTTCCGTAATTAAAACGCTCGTCCTCCAAATAGGCGCTGCACCCGTACACAGCGCCGTCGGCCATGATATAGGCCCAAAAATGAGGGGTGGCCTGACACTGCGTGTAATAAGGGTTGCTTTCGTTTAATTTATCCATCGTGTGCCGCCTGAACACCACCTCAAACCGGTCATCCGACAAGCGTTCGAGCTCATCGGCCATCGTCAGGTAGTCGTCGTAACGCATGCCTTCATATTCATGGGTGACGCTCATGTTGTGCTGAGAATAGGGCTTGATCACGACGTAGTCCAAACCGATGGATTTGCCCAACATGGCCAGCGTGACGGCGCCGGAGGCATTTTCAGGCAAAAGGACCATTTGGGCGCCGAGCGCGCATGGGGCGCCGATTTCTTTTTTGATCTCGGCGGCGCGTTTGAGATTGGCAATCACGCGGTCAAAATCTTCGGGTTTGGTCCGGTGGATCTCGGCGTAGGCGTCGCGCGTGCCGGCATTGACGCTCGCCTTGATCCAGGTGGTGTGCGGCAAGGCTTCCCGGGCGAATTTTTCGGTCAGGGCCACGGCGTTCGTGGTGATCGAGGCATCTATCCCCGCTTCGCTCGTGTGCCGTATAACTTCCGCCAAATGCTTGTGTAGCAAAGGTTCGCCCTCGCCGGCAAACATGATGCTGCGAACCCCTTTTTGGGCCATTTCGGAGATACGGTTTTTGAGCAGATCCTTCTCGAGAAACCGCATCTTATAGCCGATATAATCCACGGCGCAAAACGTGCAACGATGATTGCAGGCGCCGGAAGGCGTGATCTCGACGTAAATCGGATAGACCGTCTTCGAGCGCATCATCCACTCGGCGACCCGGTCCACGTGATAGTTGATTTTATGGCTGTCTATTTTAAACCTATCCATCGGGCGCAGTATAGCATACGCGTTCCGGCGTGACAAGACGATCGGAGGTTAGATCGACGAAATGCCAGACGCTTGGCGAACCGGCGAAGGAGAGTGCCTTCTCTCGTAAAGATACTCAAAATAGTGCTTGTCGTGAAGTGAGGGCCGCATCGCAAAAATGGTTTGAAAAATGGCCTGCGGAAAGGATAACCGCGATAATTTCACGTGTTTTTTTTGCCGGATCGAGTCGTAAACATCCTCGTCATCATGATTCACATGAAAAAAATACCGGCGGGTAACACGCTCGATAACCTTGTAATATTCGCGTACCGTCGCCTCATCCATTTCCGTCATGCTGCGGGAGTTGTAGACTAAATCCAGGCTGAGATCGGGCAGTTTCGAAAACGCAAAATGGGGGTATAAAATCGCGTCGGCGGAACGGATTGCCTCATTCCAATCCGAAATCTCTCCGTACAGGAAAATTTTTTTGTCGGGAAAGGCGTTCAGCAAAAGAAAGCCGTGAATGACCAGCACCTCGGGGAGATCAAAATTTAAATAAACCATGCCGTTCCCTTCCTTCAAAACATAGTAAGCGAACCCCCCGTAGCCGCCCCCGATCTCGGCGATCGTGCCGTTTCCGGCCAAATCCAGCATCCTTTTCGCATAGTACCGATGGCGGATCGAGGCGCGCGGAATCAGGTGCCCATCCACCAAGAGACCGATCCCGTTGCCGATCGGCGGAAACCCAAAACGAGCCGGATCAAAATCTTCCGACGTTCGTTTTTTCCAGCTTGTAAAGGTGTCGTTGAAAAGACACAGGTAAGCATATTTATTAAAGAGCCGGTATCGGAGATCGAAATAGTCGCTGCTCATCGCAAGGCCGCGGGTGCACTCGTTCCGGCAAAAATTCTGAAGGAGGCCGTTCAATGCCTCCCGGTCCTCTCTCTGAAGCGCGCTCACCAGCCGCGCGTATGTCACCCGCACAATGTGCTCCCACTCCCCCCGCAACCGGTAAGGTTCGGGCGCGCCGGCCTCATCAAGCCTGGCCTTCCGGTAAGCGGCCAAAAGGCGATCTAAAATTTTATCCTTTCGCGGAAGCGCCCCGTGGTCCTTGAAACCCCGATCGAATGCCCAAAGATTGAAGCGGGAACGGCGGTAAAAAAGAAAGTACCGCGCTGTCTCTTTCAAATCGAAAAGGTAGAGTCGGGTGTACTTGGGAATGACTTTTAGAAATTTTCTGAAGAGGCCGAACATCGCGTCATTCTAAACTCGAACATATCGGCTGTCAATCCTCGCGAGATAAAAACCAAGGCCGAGCAAAAAAAATAGCGACAATCCGGCGCCGATTTTGAGCGAAAGCGGTTCGTAAATAAACTCCACCGTGTGCCGTCCCCTATCCAAAAGGACGGCGCGAAAGGCCGTCTGCGCCCAGTAAATGGGAACACGCCCGCCGTCCACGACCGCCTTCCAACCCGGATAATAGACATCGGATAAAACCAAAAAACCAGGCCGCGAAAGATCCGTTCGGATGCGCACGAAATCCGGCCGATAAACGCAGACGTTCACCGATGACGGGTCGCCGGCGGCCTCCTCGCCCAGTTCCGGCGCCCCCTCCAGCACGACGGTGTCCTTCAGTTTCTCCGCGGGCGCGTTTATAAAATCCTCGGCCTCTTGGCGGTTTCTGGCATAGTGAAGATGCCTGGCCACAAAAGCCCGGGGCATGGCCTTTTCATTGAGATAAATTTTATGGGAAAACCCTTCGTAAATTTTGCGATAACCTTCTTTTCCGTCCAACACGGGATTGGCGGCCGAAGTGAGGAGGTACTTGCAGTTCGCAAAATCCGCCAGAGACCGATTGAATGTCTCCGTGGCATGAAGAATGGATACCGGGTCGCGGTCTCTTTGCGACAGGCGCGCATAAAACCGGACGTATCTTTCTTGATACAACTGCTCATAGCCATCCGGCGTGGCAATCCCGTAGCTGACGTTCGTTTCGGGCCTTAGGAACATCCGACTGAAACTGGTCTTTCCATCCTCGACGGAAAGGACCCGGAAGAGGTCTTTGTCTCTGAGGAGGAAGTCGGCGACGGGTTGGTAACGGCTCATCTCCGCGCGAGAAACCGACGGCATGGTAAAACCGGACACCCCTCCCAAATCGATGAGGACAAACATCGTTAACAATCCCCACAATGGCCTTTCGCCGATTATCTTCTTGGCATAAATGAAAAAAAGAATGAAAAGCGCGGCCGTAAAGCAAATCGGGCCGATCAGGTGAGGGTTTGAAACGGACGTCGCCTGATTTAAAAAATCAAAGAAATCCCCGATGCGCCGATTTTTAAATGCCGCCGGGTCGCCGATGAAAAGATTGGACGCCGCGCTTTTTTCCAGGTACGCGCCCAGGGTCTGAACAAGGGCGTCTTTGGTCCGAAAGACCATCAGTCGCAGAACAAAAAGTCCCGCGAAAAACAATCCGACGAGCGCTCCCCACGCCGCCGCCATTTTTTTTAAATGGCCTTCGTTCGCGTGCCGGACACGGTCGTCGAATGCGATCCCGCAGAGCGCGGCCAGGCAAAAGCGATAAACGTCGAAAAGCCGGACCACATTTGTCATCCCGGACACCAGGGGAATAAATCGAAAAAAGACCCCGTCCAAAAGCGGGTTGAGCATGAGAAAAACCAAGACAGTGCCCGCGCCCGCCAAAAAAAACGCCGCGCCGCCGCTCGCCTTCCGCTTCCAGCATCCCCAGGATGTCCAGACGGCGAAAACTGAAAATAAGCCCATGTAGGGCAGCGGGGCAAAACTGTGGGTGTGGTCAAGGATCGGGACCCTGGAGTATATTTTTTCCAAAAGACGCGGAACCATGAAATTCAGATCCGGCCGGGAGGGAGACTCAAACCATTTCGGAAAAACAGCGGTCGGGAGATAAACAGGGGATAGCGCCTGGACCTCATTCCACAGATGCCGCGAGGAATGAAGCGCGAGCTCTAATTGCGGGACGAAATGAAAGAGGCAGAGCCCGCCGGCAAAGAAAAACGGCAGAAACAAAACTTTTATTTTTACCGGACGAAACTGCGTCAGAAGATACGCGACCAAAAAAATAGCGTCATAAAGAAAATGCTGGGGGTTGGCGTTCAAGAGAAACAACACGAGAGCCGCCGTGAGGGCCACGAAATCCGCCTTTTTAAAGGAGGCCGCGTATCGGTCTGCCAAGAGAAACGAAAGCGGCAAGAGGAACAGGCCCGATTCCACCGACCGGCCCATCGTGATCATCCACACAAGGGCTCCGAGGCAGGCGCCAAACCGCGAAACGCTCTTCCTGACCAGAAATAAATAGAAGCACAGGCCATTCAAAAATAGGGCCAGGAACCGAACTAGGCTAAAAGCATCCAGGGGATCCAAAAAAAAAGCGGCCCAGTGGTAAAAGTCAAACCGGCTCACCGAATGAAAACCATAGGGCTGACCGCAAAGTGACAACGTGTTCCAAAGGGGAAAAACGCCGCGGCGGACCCATTCGTGGAAATAAACAAGCGAGCTGTAGTAGGTTTGTTCCAAATCTCCGCCTATCTCAAGCAGGGGCCGTCCCGAAAAAATCCAATCACGGCAATAAAACAGGGCCGCGGTCAAAAGGAAAAAAGCGTATTTTAAATGCGCGCGGGTTTTCATTTCTGCTTTGATTTCCACAAATAAACAACGAGAAAAATCCAGGCGCCGGCCGCAACCCACAGGGCCATATCCAGATGGCGGTGGTCATAAAAAAAATGGACCCGGTGGCGGCCTTTGCCCGCAAAGACGCCGCAAAAAGCGTGATCTGCCGGAAAGAGTTTTTGGCCTTGCCCGTCGACGGTCACTTTCCAGCCCGGATAAGCGGCGTTTCGAAAAATAACAAAACTCTCCGACTGGGCGTCGATGAGGACTTCAACGGACTCCGGTGTGTTCCGAAGCATTTGAACGTCCGCGCGCCCGGAAAATGTGGGCTGTAGGGGGGGCGTTTCCATTTTTTCTTCGAGTACGACTTCGCGATCGGGTTGAAAGGCTGGGCTTTTGAGATAGGCCAGGCGGGCGGACTTTTCAGGAATGTTTTTCACACGATAAACGCCATAGACCAAGGGCCGCGCATCAAGGTTTTCGTAAATGAAGCGCCCCCTTCCTTCCCAAACCAACCACAGGTCCTCGAGCCCCAGCCGCTCCGTAGAGACAATCCATCGTACCCCGATCAGATTTAAAATGGCGCGCTCGCTTTTCCATGTCGCCAAGGAAAGTTCGGCGCGGCCGAGTGACGCATCCAGAAATCCCAGGTCATGCGCAAGCTCATCATAGCGCTTGATCAAAAGGGGCGAATAAGCCCCCGCGTGGCGTAGCCCAAAAAGCATTTGGGAACTCGGCTCGAGAATTTCATTTCTTGCCCGCCCTTCCCCGGTCCACTCCACGAAATAGCCGTCTTTTTCCTTTTGAAATTCGACGAGCCGGTTGACCAGGGCGTCCGGATGCGCCTCCGGGTGTCCGGATCGCACGTTCCCGATAAATCCAATTCCGAGAAACCGCCCGAAAACGGCCAAGTCCAACACGACGACCGCCAGGCAAAACCCCTTAAAGAGCCTTTTCCTCCCAGCCGAGAAACGAATGACAAAAAATGACGCCGCCGCGAGAACCGAAAAATAAATATTCCAGGGGTTTCTAAAATCCAAAAGCCTCTTCAAGCCCAACAACCACTCCTCTCCCATCGCCTGGTAGGCCGAAAGACTCCGGGCGGGATGGGATTTGTGCAGAAACCATCCCTCGATCCACCGGTGAGCCGCGTGGTTCAATGCATCGCCGGAGAGCCAGTAGAGAAAACTCAAAATAAACGGCGATGCCACCAATGCCACGACCGTCCAGAAAAGCGCCTGGGTCCAACGCTTAAACGGGACGGAGTTTCTGTCCATTTCCAAAACCCGGTCAAAACCGTGCGCGGACAGCACGGCAAGCGAAAAGATAAAAAAGAACGTGAACTTGAGCGGGTTGCGAAACGCGGTGAGCCCGGAAACCTTGACGAAATAAAAATAAAGGGGGTTGTATTTCCCCAGCGCGAGCAAAAATGAAACGAGAGCCAGGATCCCAAAAATTTTTTCGGGGCGGCTCTTTTTGAAGAAAAGAGCCGGCGACGAAAGAAAAAGAGGCAGAACGCCCAGGTAATAGGAGGATTTGAGAAAATTTCCCCAGTGAGGAAAGAAAAGCCCGGCCAAAGAGGCCGGCGAAACCGATCCCCACAACGCGAAATCTTCCCCCTGACCTTGCCGGCTAGACACCTGCGCGAGCTCGACCGTCGCAAGAATCGCGGGAAGCGCTAGCACAACCCCCAAAAGCCAGACCCCCCAAAACGCCTTCCCATGCGGTCTCAAATTCCGCTTCAACAGAACGTACAAAAGAAAATAACCGAAGGCGTAAACAGCCATCTGCGGAAAGCCCGCCGTCCACATTTGCGAAAAGAAGACGGCCAAAATCGCCATCCAAACCCGTTTCGACCTTTCATCGCTATCGGCCAAATGCTCGATGCCCCAGAGACACCAGGGCATCCACGAAAGCACCCGAAGCGTGCCGGTGGTGTAAAAACATCCGCCGAACAGGCTGGAAAATGAAAAAAGCGTCGCGCCAAAACCGGCCGCATCCCTTGAAAGCCCTGTTTTCCGGAGAGTGGCGTAAAATCCGGCCGCGCCGATCAAAAAATGAAGCGGAACATTCCAGGTGTAGGCCGCATAAAAAGGCAAGAACGAATAGCTCGCCAAATGGATCCCGTAAAAAGGGCCGACTTGCCCCTCGGCCGCCAGGGGAAAGCCACAGCCCATTTGATCGGTCCAATAAGGAATGAAACCGGCCCTGAGCGCATGGGCATAATGATAGGTCCATGGATAAAACTGGTTAAAGTAATCGCCGTGGAGAAACGTGGCTTTCAGGAAAAGAAGTGGCCACAGAAAATAAAAAAACAAAATCCCGTAAAACAAAACCGCATAAAGAGAAAGCCTGCGACCGGTCATCGCGTTTCCAGACGATAAATTTCAAGATAAGGCCCCTGCCGTTCCCTTGAAAAGAGCTCTTTCGTGCTGAACGGCAGCGCGACATTGGACCAAGTGTCCCGGTTGAAAATCCTGGAGGGATCTTGGTAAGGAGAAAACACTTTCACCAGCCGGGCCTCGCTTGAAACCTGCCGCTCAAAAAAATCATTTTCCCCGGGATAACGGTAGCGCACGTAGTATTGAGCTTTTATCCGGCGGACGGCTTCGGCATCCGGCACAACCAGGGGGGATGACATGAGAAACGGAGCGGAGGCCAACCGGTCAAAATCCACATAAGTGACATGGAAACGTTTCTGTCCGGCGGCGAGCCGCTTCATGAATTTGATTCTCTCGGCCTTTTCCCTTTGATGCGGATCCTCCGGCCGGATTTGGGCCAGTTTTTCCGTGAGCTGATCTTCCGGCTGAATCAGCCTCGGCGAGAAAAAAGGATGGTCCAACACCACCGCCGCGCCTTCCGGAAGGCTCCTCTCCATCCACACCTTCGCCTGTGTTCGTGTGTCTTCTTTGAAAAGGGTACTGTCCAGATAAAGGGCCTTCGCCAAAGGCGTCAGGACCAGCAGAAAACCGATCGCCACCTGCAAGCGGGGTCTCGGGATCACGCGCGTCACAAAAAAAGCGGCCGAGACGCACAGGAACGGCAGAACGGGTATCGCATAACGCTCATAGGGCTGGCTGAAAAAAGCAATCAAAAAATAATAGCCGACCGCGAAGGAAACAAAAGGGACCCGGCGGCGGTCAGCCGCCAACAGCGGCAGCCCGTAAAGCCCGGCGAAAACGGCGGGCAGGCCCTGCCCCTCCCCCAGAGAATAAAGCAGGTGGTGAAAAAACGGCGGGGACACCTCCACCCGCGCTTGGCTGCGGATCTCCGTGATAAAAAAATTAAAATCGATTAGGCTGAAGGGATTGAGCGCCAGGTAAAAGATCCCCACCAAAAACAAAGAGCGAAAGACCGCTCCTGCGCCGCGTTTTTCAAGAATGTCATCGGCAAGAATCGGCAGCGCCACCGGCAGGGCGATGTATTTGAACGCGATCGCCGCCCCGGCCCACAAAGACGGAAGCCACGAAAAGCGGGATTCCTTCCGCCTCTTTTTTTCCAATTCATAAAAAACCATGACCACGCAAAACGTCATCGGGATGTCCGCGTAAAGGTAATGTGAATCCCTGGCATGTAAAAAACTCGACGCCAAAAGCGCGGCCGACAAAAGCGCGGTTCGGCGATCGAGCATCTTTTTGGTGAGCGCGTAAAGCGCCCAAACCGTTGCGGTTCCGGCCGCCGCTCCGAAAACCAGCCGGCCGATCAGATAAAAAATACCCGGGTCGCGAAAAAAAAGCTCGGCAAACATCTCCTTTGAAAAATGTCCAAAAATAGCCAGAAACGAATAAAAAACTCCGTAGACTAAAAAAAGCAGGGCCGACAAAAGCGGCGGAATCTTAAAAAAATGCGGATTGAAATCGCCCAAGGCATAGGCTAGGGCGTGATTCACCACAATCGGCTCGTCCTGATGATAGAGATGAGGCAGTCCAAAGTGGACGCCCGCCACGCGTAACAAAAAGGACGCGACCAAGATAAGGACGAGGGGCCCTTGCGCCGCCTTGTCTGCGGAGATCAAATCTTTCTCCCCTCCTCGTGATTTTTCAAATAATCGGAAAGCGCTTCGGCGATCAGGCGGTTTCCCGCCAGATTGAGATGGCTATCGACGGACCAGTAAACCCTTGACCCCGCCTGACTGGCCTCTTTTAAGAAAACGGTTGTGTCCAAAAAATCGATCTCCTTTTCATTACAAAACGCCCGGAGATGGTGATTGGGCGCCGAGAGATCAAAATCATCCGGATGAAACCGGTATTTTTCCACCCACTGATTCCAATAATCCCGATCCACCTGATACCGATCGGGGATGAACACAATGAGAAAGCGCGAGCCATTCCTCGCCACCTCGTCCGAGAGCGTCGAGAGAGTCTTATCGGTCGTCTCCCAAATGGGGCCGGCGCTCGAATCTTTTTTGAAAATAAGGAGCTCTCCGGGAATGCGGTCCTTCACCGCCCCCGACGATTCAAGCGCCGCGTTAAACCACCTTTGCCGCCGAAAACGGTCCAGTAAATTATAAATTGAGGACCGTTGCTTCAGAAATCGCTTGGCATTTTCCAACATTCCCGCGCGCGCCGGCTTCGACGGGAAACCCTCTTTCTTTCTCTGTTTAAAATTCTCATAAGGATCGTTACCGGCAAAAAAACAAAGGATCGTCCATCGGGCAGGATGGGAAAAAGCGGCCGAACGGTACAAAGCCAGTTCTTCGCGATTGCTGTAACCATAGCAGGCCGTATTTAAAACGTTTTTTCCAAGTTTCGCCGCGACAAGAGACGGGATCGTGTCAGGGTCGTTTACGCCGACGCCCACCGTCTGGGAGTCTCCCAGGAAAAGGGCCTCGCAAGATTTTTCGGAAGCGGGCTCTCCGGGTGCGGTTCTTCGAAATCCCTCGTCGTCCGTCGTCAGGCGAAAACGAAATTCATTGTAAGCGCCGTTTAACCAAAGATCCAGAAGGGGCTTGAGTCTCTTGTGCGGTTCGAGTGAGGGATCGTAGCGGATGATCTTTTTCAAATAATCGGAAGGCACGTGCCAAACAGCCTTGAGAACCGCGTCGGCGGCCACCAGCACAGCCATGAACGCTACCGAGGCGACTAGAAGATTGACAAAAAATTCAGAAAGACGGCTTCGCATGTTCCCGTATAAACTCCGCCAACGTCTCCCCCGCCTGCGCGTGCCCCCGGACCGTCCAGTGCTGGTCCTGGTTGTAATAGAATCCCCGCACCGTTTCATCCGGCAGCGTTTCGTAAATTTCAAGAAAATCAATGCAGGGGATGCTGTATCCAGCACAGAAATCTTTGAGGATCCGATTGGGTTTTTTATAATCGTATTTGTCATTGTTCAGAAGATGCTTTTTAAAGACTTGCTGCTTGGCAGGCACCAGGAGAAAAACGAGGCTCACCCCCTCCTTTTCACACAACGACCTGATTTTTTCGAGTCCCGTCAGCTCCTCCGTCACCAATTTTTTTTCCAGCGGCGGATAAGTTCTTAAAAATATGCCGCGGTTGTCGTATCGCAAATCGAAACGAAACAAAATATCATCGATCCAGCGGATCTGCACCAGCCGCGTCCAAAAAAATTCCAACGTGCGAAGACGAATCCCTTTCAAGACGCGCTTCGCGTCCAGAAAAATGTTTCTCCGGATTGGCTCCTCCGCCCGGCCGGCGTTTTTATTTTCGTGCCGCAACTCGTCATAAAAATCATTCCCGATATAAATCTGAAGCGCGGCAAGGTCTGGTTTGAAACGCAGGCCTTTTTCGATCAAAAATTGGATGGCATCCTCCACGTTGCCCTGCGTGCCGCCGTTGATGACGCTCGCACGATAACCGGATTCTCTTAAAATTTTCTCCGCGACTTTCGGATAGGTCTCCGGGATGTTGACGCCCAGACCAAACGTGAACGAATCGCCCAGACACAGGATCCGGTACTCGCCGGGCGCTTTTGACAAAATCTCCCCATCCCTCATATTGAGACTGTTCGTTTTAATTTTGGTCTTGAACTCAGCTGTTTCAATCACGTAAACCGCGTCCGGTCCGGGAGATTGGACATAATTTTTAAGATTATAGATTGTGCAACGCAAGACAATTTCGGTGAGAGCCAGAACCAGAAGAAAGGAGGCGATGAGAACTAAAAAATTAAGGCCGAAACGTTTGACCAAATATTTTCCTACCCTTCAGTGAAAATTTTTTTTCGCAGGGGCGGCAATGAAAACCACCCCTCTCCCGAAGAAGGCGCCGGCCGCACACACACACCCACCCGATCTGCCGCGCGGGATTTCCGACGACCAAAGCATGAGCCGGAACCGATTTTGTGACCACACTGCCGGCGCCGACGAGCGCGAAGCGGCCAATTTCCAGGCCCCCCAAAATCACCGCGCCCGCGCCAACGGTCGCCCCCTCTTTCACAACGGTCGCGAGCGTGTCTTCATTCGGAGCGGAGCCGGCAAGCCCCTTTGAAGAATAATCGTACGCGCGCGGGTACTTGTCATTGACAAAGAGGCACCCCGCCGAGATCATCACCTTGTCCTCGATCGTGACGCCCGTGGGAATATAAACGAAGGCGTTCAGTTTCACGAAATCGCCGATCCGCACATCGTAGGCAATGTACGTTTTTTCGCCGACGATGCACTCGCGGCCCAAAACGGCGTTCGAGCGGATGTGGACATGGTCCCAAATCGACGAGCCCGCGCCTATCTCCACGCCCGGCTCGATCATGGCGGTGGGGTGAATGCGAACACCCGCGAAACGTTTTTTCACCCGCGCACTTTTAGCCATTTTTTCTCCGAAATCGACCGGTACGCCGTCTCGATGACGCGCACCGATTCGACGGCGTCTTCGATGCCGAGGATGGGATCCGTTTTCTTTTGAATGCAATCGGCAAAATGACGGATCTGATTCACAAAGGCGTCCAATTTTTTATAGCCGTTTCCGAAAACGCGCGAGGTCTTTTCCCCGGCGTCCCAAATGAGCGACTGCGCCCAGCCCACTTCCACGGTCCCTTTCGTGCCGAAGAGATTCACGTAATTGGGCGTGTGCTTGTAAAGGCTCCAGCTCAAATCCACCATGCCGATCACGCCGCCGTCGGTTTCGAAATGAAGCCGCGCGGTGTCCTCGACCCGGACGTTTTGCGTGCGCTTGCCGGCCTGCGCGTACACGCTCCGGATCGGACCCACGACATAACGGATCACGTCGACGGCGTGGCTCCCGTTGTCGATCAACACACCGCCACCGGCGACGCGCGCGTCGGAATTCCAGCGGCCCTCCATGTTCACGACACTGCAGAAAATGACTTCGGAAAGGATGAGGTCGCCGATCGTTCCCGATTGAATGAATTTTCTGGCCTCGATCACGTCCTGCACAAAGCGAAATTTCGAGGCCATCATGACAAGTGTGCCGGCCGCCGCCGAAAGCGCCCGGATCGTCTCGGCCTCTTTCACCGAAAGCGTAAAGGGCTTCTCGCACAGAACGCTCTTGCCGGCGGCCACCGCCTTTTTCATCAGGTCAAAGTGGTGCGCCGGGGGCACGCAAACCAGAATCGCGCGGATTTCTTTGTCTTTTAAAATCGCGTCGACGGAGGAGACCGCGGGAACGCCGTATTTTCCGGCGGCCGCGGCGGCCAAATCCGCGCGGGTGTCGCAGACGGCGGCGAGCCTCACCTGCGGCACGCGCCCGATGGCCTCCAGGTGCGTTTGGGCAATCCCCCCGCATCCGATGAGGGCCAGAGACACGGGATCGGATGAAGCGTTCATCAGGACTTGATTTTGACCGCGGAGAGAAGGGAAACGGATTCGTGAATTTTATCCGCGATGTACCGGACGTGGGTCTCTTCGTAAAATTCATTCCACGGAAGCACCAGAACGCGCGACAGCGCCTGATAGGCCCCCGGGTATTCGCGGCGGCACCATCCCTCGTCCTGATAGCCGCGCATCATTTCTTCGCTCAATGGAAAATGATTCCTGCCGAATGTCACCCCGTCCTTAATGACCTGACAGCGAAAGGCCGGCTTCTGGATGTACCGCGGCGCCGACGCGATGCCGAAGTTTTTGAGTTGGGCGGCCAATTCCGCGACGTCAAATCCGAGAATCTCCGGGTCGACGTCGAGGCAATATTTCCAGTACACGTGCGTCGAATCCGCCGGCGGCGCGGGAATTTTGATCCCGTCAATCGATCTCAGGCGCGCGTCGAGTTTTTTCGCCGCCGCCTGGCGGCGCGACACCACCGAGGGCAGTTTTTTGAGCTGGGCCAGCGCGACCGCGCCCTGCAGTTCCGTCAGCCGATAATTGAGCGCCAGAAAATAGTGGTCCGGATTTTTGTCGCCGTAGCCCCAGGCCTTATTCACGAAAAGCCGCAGACGCCGCGCGTGATCGGCGTTGTCGGTGATCGCGATGCCGCCCTCGCCGGTGGTCATGTGTTTCCCCTGCTGGAGGCTAAACACGCCGATGTCGCCTATCGTCCCGGCCTTTCGCCCTTCGTATTCGGCCAGGTACGCCTGCGCGCAGTCCTCGATCACGGCCAGATGATTTTTCCCGGCCAGCGCCATGATCTCGCGCATCCGGCAGGGATTCCCAAAAAGATGGGTGACGATGACAGCCCTCGTTTTTTTCGTGATTTTTTTCTCAATGGACTCGGCCGTCACGTTGTAAGTATAAGGATCCGTGTCCGCAAAAACCGGCACGCAGCCCTGGTAAATAATCGGCGCAATGGCGCCCATGTCGGTGATGGGGCTGGTGATGATCTCGTCCATCGGGTCGGGGTTCACCGCGACGATCGCCGCGTGAATGGCCGCCGTCCCGGAGGCCAGCGCCACGCCGTGTTTCGAGCCGTGGAGGGCGGCGAACTCCTTCTCAAAGCGCTCGACCTTGGTGCCCTTGGTCGAGTTGAGCACGCCCGAAGCGATGACTTCGGAAAGAAGCTCGATCTCCTCCCGCCCGAGGTCGCGGCCGGAATGATCTTGGTCAGAGGGAAGTTTTAACGTCGTTTCGCTCATAAGTTGCCATTTCTAGCACAATTACGACCACAGTTCAAGCTTTCCGTCCCCAGCAATGCCAAGCCAGCGCAAAATAACCCAGGATGGTGCGGAGGGCCTTGTTCGTGCTGGGCGTCGGCTTTTGATCGTACTTGAGCACAAAAGGAGATTCGGTGATCCGCGCGCCGAGCATTCTCATTTTAATCAAGATCTCCGGCGTCGCCACGAATCCCCAATGAGTCAAACGGATAAAATCGGGCCCAAAAACCTGAACGGCGCGCTTCACCATCCCCGCGCGGTAAACACGGTAGTTGCAGCTATATTCGCGCACCCCTTTGATCGGAAAGAGAATTTTTAAAAAAACGCCCGCGCCCATGCTGAGAAACGTTTTCCACGCCGACAGCCCCTCCTGTCCGCCCCCCTTGGCAAAGCGCGAGAGAATCACCACGTCATGGCCAAGCCTCGCCTTCGCCAACGCCGCCGGCAAATACTGCGGCTCATGCGTGTCATCACAATCCAAGGTCACGATCCAATCGCCATCACCGGTGACGCGCGCCAGATATTCCATGCCGTCCCGCATGGTCTGGCCGAGCCCTTTATTGCGCTCATGACAAATCACATCGATGGGGTATCGCTCGGCCAGCTCCCGCGCCACTTGTGCCGTCCGGTCGCTACTGCCGTCATCCAGCACCACGATCCGGTACGGCTCGCCCGCGCCGTCCATGGCCTCGGCAAATTTTTTGACAAGCCTGGGAAGCGCTACGGCTTCATTGTACGCGGGCAGAAAAACGGTGACCATGCCGTCTCCACAATAGCGCGGCCGCATACACGGCGCACGCGATGAGAATGAGATAATTCATCCGTTTAAAATAAGAAAAAAGTCCCGTGAAGGAATAGAGCGTCACGAGAAAAATATCCATCGGCCAGCGCGACAACACGAGCCACGGCAGGGCCCACAAAAGATAATGAAACCCGAACGGGATCGTGATCGTGCAGTAGAAAAAAAGATAAACCAGGCACAGCGTCCTGAAAAGTTTCTGCGGATCGTCCGTCCCCGAGCGTAGAACCCGGCAAAACAAAACGGCGTAAAGCGCGGCGAACGCCCCTAAAAAACTGTATTTCACAAAATGCGGATCGGCTTTAAGGCCAAAAAATCCGACGAGTTGAGAAAACGCGTACGGCAGGGTGTTGGTGTAAAACCAATCGCTCGCGCGGATGAGCGCCAGAAACGTGTCTCTCCCGCCCCAGAGCGGCGCGAACGCGATAAAAATAATCGCCGCGTTTAAAAAAATTTCCCTCAGCGCGAACAGGGCGGGGAAAATTTTTTTTTCCTTCCACACCTCGCCGAGCGCCAACGCCGCCAGAATCGGGGCGACCAACAGTACCGTGTACTTCACGAGAAACGCGAGCGTCAAAAAAAGAAAGAGGCGTGTGGTGCGTTTTTTAAGCAAAAAATAAACCGCGCCGACCGTGAAGGCGAGCATCACGACGTCATTGTGGCCGTCTATCAGGGAACTCACGATGAGAAGGGGGCTAAACCCAAAAAGCGCGGCCAGGCGCGGTTTTGGAGACAGTCCGCTCACCTCCACAATTTTGGAAAAGAAGAAAATGGCCGCTGCCATGAACCCGAGGAAAATAAATTTTTCAACGGCGATCATCCCCCTCGCGGAATGGGGAAAAATCAGGGCCGGGATCGTTTCCAGCCACACACCGATCGGACCGTAAGAATCCGGGTTCGCCTTCCAGGTTGAATAACGGTAAAGCAGGTCCCCGGGAAATTCAGCCGGCACGTGCCGGTAGGGACTTTGGTGATAGACCCCGAGAATCCTGCCCCGGATCAGATATTCCATGAGATCGCCCGAAAAAACCGGCCACAGAAAACAAAAAAGCGAGGCCACCGCGAAAAAAAGAAACCGGTTTTTCCGATCGCCCGCGCTCTCCGCCGAACGGCTGACCAACAGATAAAACGCGGCGGCGAGGTTGAGATAAAGGCCGTTGATCACCAGGCGCACAAAGGGCTCAAGCGGCGGCAGATTAGTCTCGTGGGCAAAACCCTTCGCCCACCCGATGAGGAGAAGTGAGAGCAGGCTCGCCAGATAATAATAAAAATATTTTCTGGAATTAAAAGAATTCTTGGACAGCACGCGCGACCCTTTCTCTTTCGCCGGCCGACAACTCCGGATACATCGGAAGCGAGAGAATTTCACGGCTCGTTTTTTCCGCGACGGGACAGTCCCCTTTTTTGGTTCCCAAATTTTTATAACAGGGCTGAAGGTGAAGCGGAATGGGATAATAAACGCCTGTTTCGACGCCTTTTTTCTTCAAAAATTTCGCGAGCGCGTCTCTTCTAGAGGTCAAAACGGAATAAAGGTGATAAACGTGCCGCGCGCCGGCGGGGACAAGGGGTGTGCGGACCGCTAGCCCGCGGAAGGCCGTGTCGTAAGCGCGCGCGTGCGCGCGGCGCGCGCGGTTCCAGCGATCGATAAATTTTAATTTGACGGCGAGTGTCGCCGCCTGAATTTCGTCGAGGCGGCTGTTGACGCCAACGGACTCGTGGAAATATTTTTTGGATTGGCCGTGATCGCGAAGTTTTTTCAATTTCTGCGCCAAACTCAAAGAGGAAGTGACAATCATCCCGCCGTCCCCCGCCCCGCCCAGATTTTTCGTCGGATAAAATGACAGACACCCCGCGTCACCCATCGAGCCGGCCTTCTTTCCTTTGTACTCGGCGCCAAAAGCCTGCGCGGCATCTTCGATCACGAAAAGTGAATTTTTTTTGGCGATCGACAGGATCGGGCCCATGTCGCAGGGCAAGCCAAAAAGATGAACGGGTAAAATCGCTTTTGTCCTCCGGCTGATTTTGGATTCGAGGCCGTCGGGATTTAAATTAAAAGTCCGCGCGTCAATGTCCGCAAAAACGGGCCGGGCGCCCGTCCGCGAAACGGCCCCCGCCGTCGCGAAAAAACTGAAAGGGGTCGTGATCACCTCGTCCCCCGCCCCGACCCCGAGTGCCACCAGCGCCAGATACAACGCGTCGGACCCCGACGCGACGCCGACGGCAAAACGCGCGCCGGTTTTTTTCGCGATCGACCTTTCAAGCGCGGCACAGCACTCGCCCAGCACAAAACGCTGAGACTCAAAAACTTTTTTTACGGCGTTTTGGATTTCCGGGCCGATTTTTTTGTACTGGGCCTTCAGATCGATAAAGGGGACGGCTTTCATGAGGAACGACCTAGGCCGTCGCCGGACACGCTTCGGGGGAATGGATCTTGACGACTTCGTAGTTGGTGTTCCGCTGGACGGGAATTTTTCCGATTTCGGAAATGAGGCGGATCGCCTCGTCTTTCGTGACGCCCGCGTACAGTTTGTCGCTTTTGGTGGCGGAGACGACATTTTCCTCCATTAAAATTCCGCCGAAATCATCGGCGCCGAAACCCAGAGCGACCTGCGACAATTTCGGCCCCTCGGTCACCCAGCCGGCCTGCAGGTGCGCGATGTTGTCGAGGAGGATCCGCGAAAGGGCGATCATCCTCAAATACTCACTGCCGGTCTGGCGCGGCATCTTCATTTCCGTGGATTCGGATTCAAAACTCCAGGGGATGAACGCGCGAAAGCCGCCGGTCTCATCCTGCAACCGGCGATAGGCGTCGAAATGCATCATCCGCTCCTCGATCGTCTCGCCGAGGCCGTACACCATGGTGGACGTGCTTCTCAAACCGATCTCATGCGCGGCGCGATGCACCTCGAAATACTCCGCCGTTTTTGTTTTGAGCGGGCTCACGACGCGCCGCACGCGGTCGACGAGAATTTCGGCGCCGCCGCCGGGAAGACTGTTCAGCCCCATATTTTTCAGTCGCGTCAGCACTTCCCGGACGGACAATTTTGAAACTTTGGCGATGTGCCAAACTTCGGACGCCGAGAACGAATGCACGTGCACTTCCGGAAATCTTTCTTTCACGGCCCGCACGAGACTTTCGTAATATTCAATGCCGAGCTCCGGATTGTGGCCGCCCTGCAAAAGAACCTGTGTTCCCCCGATCGCCGTCAGCTCCTCAATCTTTTGAAAAATTTCTTCGTTCGTGCGAACGTAGCCCTCTTTTTTGTCTCCGGGCAGGCGGTAAAACGCGCAGAATTTACAAAGCGTGTAGCAAGTGTTGGTATAATTAATATTCCGGTCCACCACAAACGTGGCGCGCGCGCGGCTTTCGGGATTTTTTTGAACGCAAAGCGCATTCGCCGCGGCCCCCAGATCGAAGAGACCGGCCTCGTGATAAAGGCGCACACCCTCCCCGACCGACACCCTTCCCCCGTCGAGCGCCTTTCTCAAAATATCCTGAACCGTCATCCCGAGGCCTCCGCGGTAGCGGCGATCTCGGCTTTGTCCGCCACGGCAAACTCGACGGGATTGACCCCTTTCAAAATTCCGCACTCGACGGCCTTTTGGAAATAGGCCTCCATCCCGCTTTTTAAATTTTCATTGAAATCGTAGGACAGGCCGGAAAAATAGGAGGCAAGCGTCTCCTTGGACAAATTCACTTTTTCGGCGGATGCCGCGACGACCTCCTCCAAATGTTCGATCCCCCACTTTTTTGATTGAATGAGAGCCTTGTGCGCCGCCACTACGGCATCTGAATTTGAATAAAAATAAGATTTACGCGCCACCCACAGGGCAAAAACCAAAGGAAGGCCAGTCCAATCCCTCCACTCAGAGGCTAAATCAAAAATTTTATAGCGCGTCCCCGTAAACTCCTCGCGGGCCACGAGCGCATCGTCGCCGATGAGGAGTGTAGCCTCGGACGATTTGACCGTGACAGCCGGCGAAAAACCGTTCACAAAGCGGAAATCCGGCTTGAAGCCGTAGCGCAGGCGGCAGAGGATCTCCAAAAGCGCGGGTGTCGTGCGGCCCTTCATGGTCACGGTGATCGTGTGGTTCTTCAAATTTTTAAAATCAGCGCGGCTGAACAAAAGCACACTTTGCGCCGCGCCCTCGGAGCTGATCGACAGGTCCGGCAGGACCAGAAATTCTTTCTGGTGCTCGGCGTAAAAAAGCGCCGAAACCGGACTCAGGTCGAGCTCCCCCGCCAAAATTTTTTCATTCAAAACGGCCGGCGAGGCCCGGAAAAGTTCGGTCTCCGCCGCCTCGGGTTGCCTGGAAAATCCCAGGCCGATCGGAAGGGAGTTGATGAATTCGATGGCCCCTAAGCGCAGGCGACTAGGCATTCTTTTTGAATAGCGGTGTAGGTGCTGTTGACTTCGACCGGTTCGAGGCGGCACGCGCGGATGAGAGTCACAAGCTCGTCGTACGTGAAGCCTTTTGCCTCGGAACCGGCGGCCTTGGCGATCGTCTCGTCGAAATTCGTGCCGCCCAGATCGTCGACGCCGAATTCGAGCGCCACGTGGATCAATTTCTCATCCACGTAGTTCCACAGCTGGCGGATGTGGGGAAAATTATCAAGCAAAAGGCGCGCCGTCGCCAGAACCTGAAGGTCCGTAACGCCGCTCGTGCGCGCCAGATGCGACAGTTCCGTGTGGTCCGGCTGAAAGGCCAGCGGCACAAACGCCAGAAACCCGCCGCTCTCGTCCTGCGTCCGGCGGAGGCGCATCATGTGATCCACGCGTTCCTCCGGCGTCTCCACGTGGCCGTAAAGCATCGTCGCGTTCGAATGCAGGCCCGCCTCATGCACTTTTTTGTGAATGTCGAGCCAGCGCCGGGCGCTGATCTTCGGGGCGCAGATGAGTTCGCGCGCGCGTTCACTGAAAATCTCGGCTCCCCCGCCCGGCACGCCGCCGAGACCCGCGTTCTTTAATCTTCCGATCACTTCCTCGACGGAGATTTTTTCAAGCCGCGCGTAAAAATCCAGCTCCACCGCCGTGAACGCCTGGATCAAAACGCCCGGACAGCTTTTTTTGATGCGGGTGAGCATTTCCTCGTAGTAGGAAAGTTTCAGATCCGCGTGAAGCCCGCCGACGATGTGCACCTCCCACACGCCGTGCTCGGCCGCCACGCGCACACGGCGCTCGATTTCATCGACCGTGAGCGCGTACGCGTCGGCGTCCTTTTTGGTTTTCGCGAACGCGCAGAATTTGCAGGCCAGGACACAGATATTGGTGTGATTGACATTCAGGCTGTGCGTGAAATAGGCGTTCCGGCCGTGCCGTTTTTTCTTGACGAAATCCGCCATGGCGCCGAGTTCAACGAGATTTTTCGAGGTGATGAGGCGCCGCCCGTCGGCCTCGGAGAGACGGACCCCGGCCTTTACTTTTTCAAAAATGTCCGCAAATTCCCGAATGGTTTGCATGGGCCCCGATTATAGCCTATTCGGCGTCCTGCCGCCAGCGCTTAAAGAGCCGGTGCTCGATTTTCAAAAGGTCGAACACCCGCCCGATCGTGAAATCCACCATGGCCTCGACGGTTTTCGGCTTGTGGTAAAAAGCCGTCGTCGCGGGCACGATGTGCACGCCGATTTGAGAAAGTTCCAGCAAATTTTTCAAATGAATGGGGCTTAAGGGGCTCTCGCGCGGCACGAGAATAAGCGGCCTTTTCTCTTTAATGGAAACGCTTGCCGCGCGGTGAATGAGATTCATCGTCACGCCGTGCGCAATGGCGCCAACCGTCGACATACTGCAGGGAATAACGACCATCGCGTCCATCGGCGCGGACCCGCTTGAAATCCTCGCCGCGAAATCGTCGGCCCTGGCGATAAAAAGCCTTTTTGAATTTTTATAATGCGCGCGGAACGCGCCGCGCCGCATCCCCATTTCCTCCTCAAGCACCGCCTCGCCGCCGGGGCTGATGACGACGTGCGCCTGGTGTCCCGCATTCAGGAGAAACCGCACAAAGCGTTCCCCCAGCATCGCGCCGCTGGCGCCCGTTATCCCCACGATGATTTTTTTCAACGGAACATCTCCATGAATGTGAAAACGAACAGCAATATCCCAATCCACCCGTTCACGTTAAAAAACGCCGTGGGGATCCGCGAAAGATCGCCGTCTTTCACGAGCCAATGCTCGAAGGCCAAAAGCCCCGCGACCAGCAAAGTCCCCGCGACGTAAATGATCCCGAGGCCCGCCACCCAGCCGAACACGATCAAAAAGAAAACGGTGAGGGCGTGACAAACCCGCGCGACCCGCACCGCGTGCGTGGCTCCAAACCGGACCGGCACCGAATGCAGTCCGTGCGCCCGGTCAAAATCCACGTCGAGCAGGCTGTAGAGAATGTCAA
The DNA here is from genome assembly GCA_016197155.1 of Candidatus Omnitrophota bacterium. Taxonomy (GTDB): domain Bacteria; phylum Omnitrophota; class Gorgyraeia; order 2-02-FULL-51-18; family 2-02-FULL-51-18; genus JACPWF01. The sequence continues at coordinate 34,356 of JACPWF010000026.1, forward strand.
AGCCGGCCACCCAAAAAAGCACCGCAAACGCGAGCGGCACCGGCATCCACGAAAAAGCTCCGGTCACCGCAATCCACCCGCCCATCGGCGCAATGGCCAGCACAAGCCCCAGCGCAAAATGGCTCAAAAAACTGAAGCGTTTCACAAAATGGTAGCCCGAAAATAAAAAGAGAGCCAGGAATGAAAGCTGGAAACAGAGTCTATTCAGCATAAACGCGGATAAAAAAAAGATGAGAACGGACGCCGCGACGGCCGCCCATGAAACAGCGGCCGGGATCTCGCCGGTGACGCTCGGCCGCGCCTTGGTCCGGGGATTGAGCGCGTCGATTTTGAGATCGATGAGGCGATTCAAAGTCATCGCCGCCGTCCGCGCGGCGACCATCGCCAGCGTCACCCAGAAAAATTTGCCAAAACCCGGCCACGCGCGCAAGGGCAGGATCATCCCCAGATACGCGAACGGCAGCGCGAACGCCGTGTGCTCGAATTTGATGAGTTCGAGAAAACTTTTAACTTTTTTCAATCCCCAGCTCCTTCCACATCCCGTCCACTTTCTCTTTCGTCGCCGCGTCCATCGCGATTTCCTCGGGCCACACGCGCGCGTAACCTTCTTCTTTTGTTTTGGCCGTCGCGTCGATGCCCACCTTGGATCCAAAATCGCGCGCGGGGGCGGCGTGATTCAGCGTGTCCACCGGCCCCTCGACAAAAAAGAGATCGCGCTTGGGATCAATGTTATTGAACACCGCAAGCGCCACGGCCGGGAGGTCGTGCACGTTCACATTTTCATCCACCACAATCACCACCTTGGTAAAGGAAAGCTGTCCAAGTCCCCACACCGCGTGCGCGACCTTCCGCGCCTGAAACGGATAATTTTTTTGAATGGAAACAATCACGGCGTTATTAAACGTCCCCTCCATCGGGAAATTCATGTCTTTTATTTCCGGAATCTGCTTTTGCAATACCGGTAAAAATGTCCTCTCAATCGCTTTGCCCATGTAATAATCCTCCATTGGGGGCTTGCCCACAATCGTCGTCAAATAGATCGGGTCGGTTCTCGTGGTGATGCATTGAATGTGGAACGCGGGAAAGCGCTCGACCGGCGTGTAAACGCCCGTGTGGTCGCCGAACGGCCCCTCGTCGCGAAGATCGTCCGGGTCCACGGTGCCTTCGAGGACGATCTCGGCTTCAGCCGGCACTTCGACATCGACGGTCTTGCATTTCACGAGTTCGACGGGCGCGCGGCGTAAAAACCCGCTGAACAAAAGTTCGTCGAGACCGTAGGGCAGAGGGACCACCCCTGAAAAAACTGTCGCCGGGTCCGCGCCGATGACGACCGCGACCTCCATTTTTTTCTGCCGGCGCCTGTATTTTTCCGAATGAATGGCGCCGTCTTTCTGCGTCTGCCAGTGCAGACCCGCGGTCCGGTCATCGTAAACCTGCATGCGGTAGACGCCGACGTTGCGCTGGCCGGTGTCCGGGTCCTTCGTGAACACAAGCGGCAGGGTGATGAATCGCCCCGCGTCATGCGGCCAGCATTTTAAAATGGGAATGTCAGAAAGTTTTAAATTTTCTTTTAAAATAATTTCCTGACAGGCCCCGATCGAAACAATTTTTGGGGGAATTTTTGATAAATCAAACAGCTCGCCGAAAAGTTTTATTTTCTTCCCCAACCCCTCCGGCATTTTTTGCATCGAAAGAAGCGCTGAAATTCTTTGCGCGGCGTCTTCCACATTTTGCGAACCCATCGCCATCGCCATTCGTTTACAAGAACCGAACGCGTTGATGAGCACCGGCATCTTCGAGCCTTTCACCTTCTCAAAAAAAAGAGCCTTTCCCCCGCCGGGCATTTTGGAAACACGGCTGGTAATTTCGGTAATTTCTAAAATGGGATCGACCAGCGCCGAGACGCGAACAAGCTCGCCGGCCGATTCGAGAGCTTTGACAAACTCCCGAAGATTTTTATAACCTTTTTTCACGCGGGATTCCTCGCTTCGCCTGCCTGCCGGCAGGCAGGCTCGGAATGACGGGCGGGGGTTTAACCGCCCGGTAAAGCCGGATCGCCCCCAGGAGAAAGGAGCGCGCGTGAATGTCCCGGAAGCCCGCCGCTTCCAGCTTCGATGTCAATTCATCCGCTTTCAAAAAACGGCGCGCGGATTCGGTCAAATAAAAAGCCGGATAATCCCGGCCAAACAACATTTTTCCGAAAAACACCGCGACGGTGTTGAGGTACACCCGCCACAAAAAAAGAAACGCCTTGTGATCCGGCTCCGTGAAATCCAGAAAACTGATTTCCCCGCCCGGCCTCAAGGATTCAAAAACGCCTTTCAGGATCCGGCCGATATTTTCGTATAAATTTCTTAAGACAAATCCGGAGACCACCAGGTCATAGGGGGCCGTCCCAATCGGCAGGTCTTCGGCTTTGGCCTGAATGAAATGGAGCCGGCCGCCTTTGCCGTTTAACCGCGAATATTCATACCGCTTTCTGGCAAGGGCCAGCATGCGGGATGAGAAATCAAGACCCGTCACCTCGCCGGCCGGTCCCGTCTTCGCCGCCGCCAGAATCGCCAGGTCCCCCGTCCCACAGCCCAGGTCCAGCACCCGCATGCCCTTTTTGACCGGTTCGAGAGCGGCCTTGCGCCATCTGCCTGCCATTCCAAGACTTGTGAGATGATTGAAAAGGTCATAACGCCCGGCTAGGCGGTCAAACATATTTTGAATGTAGGAAGAATCGGGATTTTTATGGGGGTTCACGGGTTTTTGGTATTCGAATGAAAATATGGTAATATCTTACTATGGAACAAGTTAGATTACAAGAAGAACTGAAGAAAACCCGTCAGGAACTTCTCCTTCTTTACGAAATCGGGAACCTCATCCGGACCACCCTTCTTCTGGACGAGGTGATTTACCTCATCCTGAGCGCGGTCACCAGCCACGAGGGGCTCGGCTACAACCGCGCGATTTTTTTCATGGTGGACGAGGCGGGCACTCAGCTCGAGGGGAAAATGGGTATCGGCCCCACTCACCCCGAGGCCGCGCCCATGGTCTGGAAGATGATCGAGGAAAATAAAATCACGCTCGAAGGCCTGCTCGATGTTTATCACAAGGCCGGCAAAAAAATCGACGTGGAGCTGAATAAAATCGTCCGCCAGATCCGCATGCCCATCGAGAAAAGTTACGGGGTTTTGGCCAAAACCGTGATCCATGACGAGCCCCGCCTCATTTCAAGCGCGGAGGCCAACCACGAGCTCTGTGACCTCCGCCTCCAGAATCTCGGCATCGGGCAATTCGCGGTCGTTCCGCTCCGCGGCAAGGACCAGGTGATCGGGGTCCTCCTCATCGACAACGTCACCACCAAAAAACCCATTGATGAAAACGACGTGCGCGCGCTCCTCATGCTCGCCAACCACGCGGGCCTGGCGGTCGAAAACGCCAAAAGTTACAGCGAGGTCATGGTCAATTCCCAGCAGGACTCTCTCACCAAACTCTGGAACCACGGCCATTTTCAAAAACTCCTCATCGAATCCATCGGCCACGCCAAGGCCACCTCGAGGCCCCTCAGCATCATCGTCTTTGACGTGGATGATTTTAAATCCTACAACGACACCTACGGACACCTGGCGGGAGACAAGGCGCTCGAGCGGATTTCCGCGATCGCCAAAACCGTGGTGCGGCGAATCGATGACGTGGCGCGGTACGGCGGGGAAGAATTTGCGGTGGTCCTGCCGGGGACGACAAAACCGGAGGCGCTGAAACTGGCCCGGCGTTTAAAAGACGTGGTCCACACTCAAACCGCCCGGGAAGCCGGACTGCGGCGCAAGATCACGATCTCGGCGGGGATCGCCTCCTACCCCGAGGATGCCGAAGACAAGGACAAACTCATCTTTTGCGCCGACGGCGCGCTCTACGAAGCCAAGCGGACCGGCAAAAACAAAGTCTGCGCGTATAAAAAACCGGCCCCGCAAAAATAATCCGCTACACCAATACTTCTTTTTTATTCCCGGACGCCGCGCCGTTCTCGACGGATTTTTCCGAAAATCGCACCGAGACGATCCGGCTCACGCCGTTCTCGGCCATCGTGATGCCGTACAGCGCGTCGGCGAGGCTCATCGTGCGCTTGTTGTGCGTGATCAAAATAAACTGCGAGCGGGCGATGAATTCCTTCAGAACCCCGCAAAACCGGTCGACGTTGGCCTCGTCGAGGGGCGCGTCGATTTCGTCGAGCACGCAAAAGGGGCTCGGCTTCACTTTGAAGAGCGCGAATAAAAGGGCCGTGGCTGTGAGCGATCTTTCCCCTCCCGACAAAAGCGAGATCGACTGAAGTTTTTTTCCGGGAGGCCGCGCGACGATCTCGATGCCGCTTTCCAGGACCTGGTCCTCGTCCAAAAGCAAAAGCTCCGCCGTCCCCCCTCCGAACAGAAGCCGGTAGATCTCCGTGAAATTTTTTTGAACCTTCGCGAACGTGTCCACAAAAAGCTCTTTTGTCGTGCGGTTGATCTTTAAGATCGCTTTGTGAATGTCTTCCTTGGCCTGGACGAGGTCGCGCTCCTGCTGGGTGAGAAATTCGACGCGCGCGCGCAGTTCGTCAAATTCGTCGATCGCGACGAGATTCACCGGCCCCATCTTTTGCAGTTTCTCGCGCTGGGCCTGGATCTGGGCCTTGGCCTCCTCGGCGTTCCACTCTCCCTCCAAAGATTCGGCGGCGGCGAGGTCCACCTGATAGGCGTTGAAAATCCTCTCCTTTAAACGGTCGGTCTCAAAGCGGATCTGGGCGTTTTCCATCTGAAACGCGTGGACTTTCTCGCGGGACACTTTTAAAAATTCGTTCTTCTCCTGCCGCGCGGCCTCGTCTTCCTCGAGCCGTGACGCGGCCTCGCGGTGAACCTTCGCGGCTTCCTCTCTGCGCGCCAAAAGGCCGTCGCGCGTCTGACCGAGCCGGGCGACCTCTTCCTCGAGCGACCGGCTCTCGGCCTCAAGCGTCTCCTTCTTGGAAACCGATTCGCGGATCTGATTCTCATGGCTCCGGAGTTCATTTTCCTCATTCAAAACGGATTCGAGAATCCAGTTTCTGTCTTTCTCGATTTTTTCGCGCTTGGCCGAGGCGTGGCCCTGCGCGATGCGGGCCTCGGCCAGACGCACGATCCTTTTTTCTTTTTCGGCTGAATGTTCTTTCATCCCCCCGCGCAGGGCCGCGATGGCTTGGACCAGACGCGCCTCCTCCTCCGCCAGCGCCGCGAGCGTATTTTTCAATTCCCCGACCGGCGCGCGCGGGACCGACAACTCCGTCGAGGGGGCCTCTCCCGTCCATTCGGCGCGCGCGCGGAGAATCTCTTCGGCAAAATTCCGGATCTCGGACTCGAGGCGCCCGAGAAATTCTTCGGAAACGCGCGCAAAACCCAGGAGAGCATTTTTGAATTGAACCAGCTTGGGGTGTAAAGCGTCATGGAGCGAGCACTCTTTCGCGAGCGCCTCGGCGGCCATCTCGGACCTCGCCTCGGCCCTGGCCATTTCTCCCTGGACGGGCGCCCGGCGGGCGGCAATGGCCGAGAGCGCCTTTTCAGCCGTCTCGAGTTCGGCATCGGCGCCGCGCGCGCGCTCTTCAAACGACGCGAAATCCCGCTCGAGGGCATCCAGCGCCGAACGGCCCTCGCGTTCCTCGAAGCCAAGGGCCTCCCATTCACTTTCGAGGCGGGCGTGTTCGGTTTTAAATTCTTCGACGCGCCTTTTGGAAATCTGAATCTGCCGCGAAAGATTGTCCGTGCGCTCGCACAGCTCGCCCACGCGCTCGCGGTTTAAAAGGATCCGGTCCTGATGCCGGCGGATCGCCGCGCTCGCGGAAACTTCCTCGGACTGGCAGGCCGTGAGCGTTTCGGCGGCGCGCCTCAACTCCTCGCGGCCTTCGCGTGTTTTCTTCTCGAAATCCTCGGAATCCCTGAGGCACTCTTTTTCCCGGGCCTCCAAAACCTCGAGCTCCGTCTCTTTTTCCTTTCGCCGGCGCTCAAATAAAATGAATTCCCGGGAAGCGACGGCCAGCTCCATTTTTTTCAACTTTTCAAATTCCGCCTTGTACTGCTCGGCCTTTTTCGCCTGGCGCTCGACCGACCCGATCTGGCGCTTGACCTCGGCGATGATGTCGTTCACGCGCAAAAGATTCGCCTCGGTCTGCTCGAGTTTCCGGAGGGCCTCTTTCTTTCTCGATTTGTATTTCGTGATGCCGGCGGCCTCTTCAAAAATGATGCGCCGGTCTTCGGGCTTGGAGCTGAGGATGAGGTCCATTTTCCCCTGTTCGATGATGGCGTAACTTTCGGTGCCGATCCCCGTGCCCATCAGGAGGTCTTGAATGTCGCGCAGGCGGACGGTGTTTTTATTGAGGAGATACTCACTCTCGCCGGAACGGTAAAGCCGCCGCGCGATCGTGACCTCTTCATAATCAATGGGAAGGATTTTGGATTCGTTGGAAAGAGTGAGGGAGACTTCGGCGAAATTGACCGGGTCGCGGGCGGCACTGCCGTTAAAGATCACGTCCTCCATCAGGCCCCCGCGCAAGGATCGCGCGCTTTGCTCGCCCAGCACCCAGCGGATCGCGTCGGCGACGTTGGACTTGCCACAGCCGTTGGGGCCGACGATGGCGGTCACCCCGGGTTCAAATTTGATCAGGGTTTTTTCGGCAAAGGACTTAAAACCGACGAGTTCCAAACTTTTGAAGTGCATGGGCTGAATTTACATTATCTTGCGTGCGGAGTCAATAGAAACACAAGATATGGGGGCGAAAACAGAAATCAGCGGACAGAGGACAGCGACGCTTTACCCTTCCTGATTTCTGTTTTCTGACTACTGATTTCTGTCTTTACTAAAACGCCAGGATATTGTAGCCGGAATCGACGAAGAGGATCTGCCCGGTGATCCCGCGGCTGAGGGGGCTGAATAAAAAGAGGGCCGAATCGCCGACCTCCTCGGCTTCGGTGTTGCGTTTGAGAGGAGACCGTTCGCGGGCCATTTTTAAAATTTCGGCGAAGCCCGCGATGCCGCGCGCGGCAAGCGTGTTGATCGGCCCGGCCGAGATCGCGTTGACGCGGATATTTTTGGGCCCCAGGTCATTGGCGAGGTATTTCACGCTGGCCTCGAGCGCGGCCTTGGCGACCCCCATCACGTTGTAGCCCGGCGCCACGCGTTGGCCGCCGAGATAGGTGAGTGTCACGATGCTTCCCCCGCCTCTTTTTTCCATGAGGGGCGCCGCCTTTTGGGAAAGCAGGGTGAGCGAATACGCGCTCACGCCGAGTGCGGTGTCAAACCCCTCTTTTTTTGTTTTCAAATAATTTCCTTCCAAATCCTCGGCCTTGGCGTAGGCCACGCAGTGCGCCAGAAAATCGAGCCCATTCCACGCCGCGTCTATTTTGCGGAAGACCTCCTCCACCTCGTCTTCCCGCATCACGTCACACGGCAGGACCATCGAGCCGGGCAGGGTGTCGGCAAGCTCCTTCACGTTTTCGAGCAGGCGCTCGCCCTGGTAGGTGAAGGCGAGCTGGGCGCCCTGGGCCGAAACACTTTTGGCGATGGACCAGGCGATGCTTCTTTTATTGGCGACGCCCAGGATCAGCCCTTTTTTGCCTTCGAGAAGTCCCGCCATGATTTTTATCCTTTAAATTTCCGGAGCGCCACCGACGTGTTGTGCCCGCCGAAGCCCAGGGAATTGCTCAAGACCGCTTCGATTTTCGTTTTGCGCGCGGCGCCGGGGACGTAATCCAGATCGCATTCGGGGTCGGGGTGCGTCAGGTTGATCGTCGGGTGCACCGTCTGGCGCTCGATGGACAAACAGCAAACGACAAATTCGATCCCGCCGGCGGCGCCCAGCGTGTGGCCGGTCATGGATTTGGTGGAATTCACCTGCAATTTTTTCGCGTGGTCTTTAAACGTCTTTTTGATCGCGAGCGTTTCGATCTTGTCGTTCAGTTCGGTCGAGGTGCCGTGCGCGTTCACGTACTCAACGCCGGCGGGATCGAGTCGCGCGTCTTTCAGGGCCAGGGCCATGCAATGGGCCGCGCCCTCCCCGTCCGGCCGGGGGGCCGTCATGTGAAACGCGTCCCCGTTTAAGCCGTAACCGGCGATCTCCGCGTAAATTTTGGCGCCGCGCGCCTTCGCGTGCTCGAGTTCCTCCAACACCACGACCCCCGCGCCCTCGCCCATCACAAAACCGTCCCGTTCCTTGTCGAACGGGCGCGAGGCCGCTTTCGGGTCGTCATTTCTTTTGGAGAGCGCTTTCAGCGCGCAAAACCCGCCGATGCCAAGCGGGGTGATACAGCTCTCGGTGCCGCCCGCGACCATGGCCTTGGCCTGTCCGTGCTGAATCATGCGAAACGCTTCCCCGATCGCGTGCGTGCCGGTGGCGCAGGCCGTCACAACGGCGAGGTTCGGCCCCTTGAGGCCCAACAAAATCGAAACCCAGCCCGAGGCCATGTTGATGATGAGGAGCGGAATCATGAACGGCGTAAATTTTTCCGGCCCTTTGGCGAGATAAATGCTGTGCGTTTCTTCGACGATGCTGAGACTGCCGATGCCGGAGCCGATCAGAACGCCCACGTCGAAGGGATCCTCTTTCGCCATGTCGAGGCCCGAATCTTTAAAGGCCTCCTTGGCGGCCGTCACGGCAAACTGCGTGAAGCGCTCCATCCGGCGGGACTCTTTGAGCGGGATCGCGGCCAGGGGGTCGTAATGTTTGACTTCGGCGGCAATGCGGGAATCAAATCGATGGGGATCAAACGTCGTGATCGGGCCGACGCCGCTTTTTCCTTCGAGGAGGGACTTCCAGAACTCACCGACGCCGATGCCGACCGGCGTCACCGCTCCCAAACCGGTGACCACCACACGCGGGTAAGCCCCGTGAGGAACCATGTCTTCTCTTACTTCGTGCTCTTGGCTTTTTCTTCGATGTAGCGGATGGCGTCGCCAACGGCGGTTATTTTTTCGGCGTCTTCGTCGGGAATTTCAATGCCAAACTCTTCTTCGAGAGCCATCACCAACTCCACCGTGTCGAGCGAATCGGCGCCCAGGTCGTCGACAAAAGAGGCCGTGTCGGTGACCTCTTCAATTTTGACGCCGAGCTGTTCGGCGATGATCGATTTGACTTTCTGTGCGACTTCGGCCATTGAATGATTTCCTCCCTGAATGAACGGACTACATCACCATTCCGCCGTCGACGGTGATGACTTGACCGGTTATAAAATTGCTCTCATCCGATGCCAGATAGAGAGCGGTTTTCGCGACATCCGACGGTTTGCCAAAATAACCGACCGGGATGGCTTTGAGAATTGCGTTTTTGGTCTCGTCACGGAGCGCTTGCGTCATTTCCGTGTCGATGAAACCGGGCGCGATCGCGTTCACGAGAACGTTGCGCGATCCCAGTTCTTTGGCGACGGACTTCGTGAGCGCGATGACTCCCGCCTTTGAAGCCGCGTAATTGGCCTGGCCCGCGTTGCCGACGAGGCCCACCACCGAGGCCATGTTGATGATCTTTCCGCGGCGCTGTTTCATCATTTCCTTTGAAACCGCGCGCATGAAAAGAAAGGTGCCCTTCAAATTCGTATCGAGCACCTCATCCCACTCGTCATCGGACATGCGGACAAAAAGTCCGTCACGCGTGAGCCCCGCGTTGTTGACGAGTATATCAACACAACCATATTTGTCAAGGGTTTTGTCCACGCATTCATCAATTTTATGCGAATCTTTCACGTCGAGCGCGCACAAAAGCGGCGCGAGTCCCGAAAAAGACGCGATTTCTTTCGCGACCGCTTCGAGGGATTCGAGACTGCGGGCGGTCAGGACTGTCTGCGCGCCTTCTTTGGCGAATAAAAGAGCGATCTCCCTTCCGATTCCGCGGCTGGCGCCGGTGAGGATGGCGACCTTGTCTTTCAGGCGCCCGTCAGCCGAGGGCATGGAAATCTCCCGTCGTTCCCATCGCGATCGTTTCGATCGAGGGATCAATTTTTTTGAGAAGCCCTTTCAAAACCGTTCCGGGCGCGAATTCGATGAACGTCCGCACCCCGCGCGCGATCATGAAGCGCATGGAATCCTCCCACAGCGTGCGGTGATTCATCTGGCACACCGTTTGGTTTTCGGGAAACATAAGAGCCCGGGTTTTTCCTGGGCGGCGGCGTCCATAAATTGTCCGCGCGCGCGCACGAAGCGCAGGCCGTCCTCAAACGACACGGCCTCGGCGGCCACGAGTGCCGTCGCCTCGCCGAGGCTCAACCCCGCGGCGAACTTCGGATTAAATATTTTGAATTGGGGGTGGCGTTTAAAAACTTCGAGCGCGGCCATGCTCGCCACGAAGATCGCGGGCTGGCTGAAACGCGTTTGGGCCAATTTTTCCGCCGGGCCCTCAAAACAAACCGCGCGGATGTCGAAGTCCAGGATCCCCGCCGCGCGGTCAAAAATTTCCTTCGCCACCGGATAGGCGTCGTACAGGTCCTTGCCCATCCCGACGTGCTGGGACCCCTGCCCCGGAAAAAGATAGGCGGCGGGGGTCACCATTCCATCACCATCGCACCCCACACCAGACCACTGCCGAACGTGGTGAGCACCACCTTGTCTTTTTTCCTGATCTTCCCCGCCTCAAGCGCCTCACAGAGCGCGATCGCGCACGAGGCGCTGGAGGTGTTGCCGTATTTTTGAAGATTGACAAAAATTTTTTCTTTCGGAAATTCCAGGCGCTCGGCGACCGCGTCGATGATGCGCTGATTGGCCTGATGCGGGATGAGACAGGCCACCTCCTCTTTTTTCACGCCGGCCTTCGCGAGGGCCCGCAAGACCGCGTCCACCATGCCGCGGACCGCCAATTTAAAAACCTCCGAGCCGCTCATCTGCAGGTAATGGCCTTTCTCCCGGACGGTTTCGGCGCTCGCCGGTCTTTTGGAACCGCCGGCGCAAATTTTTAAAAGATCCCCGTAGCGCCCGTCGGAACCCAGCACGCTCGAAAGGATCCCGCCGGTTTTCACTTCCGACACCACCGCCGCGCCCGCGCCGTCCCCGAAGAGCACGCAGGTCGAGCGGTCCGTCCAGTCAATGTAGGAAGAAATGAGGTCCGCGCCGACCACCAGCACATTTTTATAAACGCCGTTTTTCACGAACTGTTCGGCCACGACCAGCGCGTACACGTACCCCGCGCAGGCGGCCCCCAGATCAAACGCGGCGGCGTTCTTGGCGCCGATTTTTTCCTGGATGAGACACGCGCAGGAAGGAAGCGGCATATCCGCCGTGGTCGTGGCCGCGATCAAAAGACCGACGTGCTCGGGCTTGAGCCCGGCTTGGGCGAGCGCGCGCCGCGCGGCCTCGGCGCCCAGATCGCTCGTGCCCGTCCCCTTTTCGGCGATGCGGCGCTCGGCGATGCCCGTGCGCGAGCGGATCCATTCGTCCGAGGTGTCCACCATTTTCTCAAGGTCGCGGTTGGTCAACACTTTTTCGGGGACCGAGAAACCGACGCCCATGATCCCCGCGCGGCGCGCGGCCGGGTCAATCGGCATTGTTGCGCATGGCCTCTAGGATATGCTGGTTGATTTCATATTGAACAAATTCGGTGGCGACCCGGATCGCGTTTTTGATCGCGCGCGGGCCCGCGGAGCCGTGGCTGATGATGCAGTTGCCGCTAATGCCCAAAAGGGGCGCTCCGCCGTACTCGGCGTAATCCACTTCCTTGCGCAGGGCGTCAAAGGCGGGCTTGGCCAGAAGCGCCCCCGCCATCGTCATCACGTTTTTTTTAAGCTGGGCCTTCAACATTCTCCCGATCACGTCCGCGATGGATTCGGACACTTTCAAGACCACATTCCCCACAAACCCGTCGCAGACCACGATGTCCACCGAGCCGTTAAAAATGTCGCGGCCTTCCACGTTGCCGATAAAATGCAGGCGGCTTTTATTCAAAAGCTGATGCGCTTCCTTGATGTATTCGGTGCCTTTGGTTTCCTCTTCGCCGATATTCAAAATGCCGATCGAGGGCCTGTTCTTCCTCAAGATGTAACGAAAATACACGTCCCCCATCATCGCGTACTGGTAAAGGTGAATGGGTTTGGTGTCGATGTTGGCGCCCACGTCGATCAGAAAAGTCGGCGTGCCCATCGTCGGGAAAAGGATGCCGATGCCCGGGCGTTCGATGCCCTCCAGCAGTCTCAGTTTCAACGTCGTCGCAACCACGGCCGCGCCGGTGTGGCCGGCCGTGACGATCGCGTCCACGACGCCTTCTTTGGCCAGGTCCGCGCAAACCGAGATCGAGGCGTCTTTCTTTTTTCGAATGGAGATCGCGGCGGACTCGTCCATCCGGACAAAACTCCCCGCGTGATGAACGGAAATGCTCTTCGGCGCGGCACGGTGTTTCTCGAGCTCCGATCGCAGGAGATTCTGGTCGCCGACCAGGACGATCCGGCAGTCAAAGGCGCGCGCGGCGTCCACCGCACCCGCGACAATGGCCTGAGGGGCGTTGTCACCGCCCATGCCGTCGACGGCAATTCTCATTGAGCTTTCTTTTTTTCCTTGGTCTTGATTTGAAGCACGGGGCGCCCGTCGTAATAACCGCACTTGGGACAGACGCGGTGAGGCGCGTGGGGCACGCAGTTCTCGGCTCCCAGCGGACAGCGGGGGTCAACGGCCGTCGCCATCGCGATCATCACGTCATGCGTGCGGCGCTTGCGCGTGCGGCTGTTGGAATGGCGGCGTTTCGGATTAGGCATACATTCCTTTCGATTATTTCCATTAATTAAATCATTCGGGGCCCTGGCAATCGCAGGACTCCAGATTCAAATTCGTCCCGCAAGACAGGCACAGTCCCCGGCAGTCGGGCCGGCACAGGATCCGGATCGGGTGTTCGAGCAAAACCTCGTCCCGGACGTCGGAATCGATCGTGACGGAATCCAGACCCTTGATATCATAATGAAGGGTGATGTCTTTTTCAAATAGATTATTAAATTCCTCCAGACACAGCGAGCAGGTGAAGCTCCGCTCGCCCTCCACGTGCGCCTGGACCGTGAGCTCGTCGTCGGATTTCCAGGCCTGCGCGTGGAGCATGAGGGGCCTGGGAAAATGCATCACGCCGATGTCCAGCTCCAGATCGTCGGGGTGCAGTTCCTCTTCGAGGACGAGGTCTTTGTTGCCTTTGAAATGGTTGAGAACGATTTTCATCGGTTGAATGAATTATTTCGCGGCGGCCTTCGCCTGGATCGCCGCCAGCACAAAGTCGGGCACAAAGGCGCGGATGTCGCCGCCGAGGGAGGCGACTTCCTTGATGAGGCGGCTGGAAATGTAAGAATAAGACTCGTGGGGCATGAGAAAGATCGTTTCGATGTCGTCGGCGAGCTTGCGGTTGGTGAGCGCCATTTGAAATTCGTATTCAAAATCGGAAATCATGCGCACGCCGCG
>JACPWF010000036.1 GCA_016197155.1 Candidatus Omnitrophota bacterium
GGAGGATCTGGACCGCTCGATCGGCGCGATCAACACGGTGGTGAATAAATCCGGAAAACTCTTTGGGTACAACACCGATGTCCCCGGGTTTCTTTGGGCGCTGAAAGACGCCCTCGGGTTCAACCCCGAGACGAAGACCGTTTTGGTTTTGGGCGCGGGGGGCGCCGCGCGCGCGGCGGTGTTTGCCCTGGCGCGCGCGGGCGCGGATAAAATTTTCATCCTGAACCGCACGCCGGAGCGCGCCGAGGGGCTTCTCGCGTATCTGGCGCCGCATTTTCCCGAAACGGAGATGGAACTTTTGGGATCGCCGGAGGCCGCCCCGGGCGAGAAGATCGATCTGGTCGTGAACGCCAGCGCGTGCGGGATGGCCGCGAACGATCCGGCGGCGTTTGATTTAAAAAATTTGAAAAAAGAAACGCCGGTTTATGACCTTGTCTACTCGCCCGCCGAGACGAAACTTTTAAAAGCCGCGCGCGAGCGCGACTGGCCGCGGGCGAACGGCCTCGGGATGCTCGCCGCGCAGGCGGCGATTTCATTTCATTTGTGGACGGGGGAAAAAGACGCCGTGCGCGAAACGATGCTCGAGACGCTCAAACAATGCCATTTCTAATCGCCTTTTTGTCCGGGGCCGCGGTGGGAAGTTTTTTGAACGTGTGCATTTTTAGACTGCCCGCGGGCCAGTCGGTGGTGACACCCGCGTCGCGTTGCCCGAAGTGCCGGCACGCGATCGCGTGGCACGACAACATTCCCTGCGTCAGTTTTTTCGCGCTGGGCGGGAAGTGCCGGCATTGCGGCGCGGCGATCTCGGCGCAATACGCGGCCGTGGAATTTTTGACGGGATTTCTTTTTGTGCTCTTTTACCTGGTCTTCGGCCTCTCCGCGAAGGGGGTGGCGTATCTGGCGCTGACGCTCGGGCTCGTCGTCGAAAGTTTTATCGATTTCCGTTACAAGATCATTCCCGATGAGATCACCCTTCCCGGGATGGTCGCGGCCGTCGCGGCCTCGGCGCTGTGGCCGGGGTTGCACGGGGAAACGGTTTGGGTGTGGGGGGTTTTACGGTCCCTGATGGGGCTGGCGGCGGGCGGCGGGATTTTGTGGGCGGCGGGGAGCATCGCCGGGCGGATCCTGAAAAAAGAGGCGATGGGCGGCGGCGACGTGAAACTTTTGGCGATGATCGGCGCGCTTCTGGGGTGGCAGGCGGTTTTGTGGATCGTGTTTATTTCCTCATTTTTGGGGTCGGCGGCCGGGATTTATCTGCGGTTGAAAAAGGGCGAGGCGGAGATCCCCTACGGGCCGTACTTGGCCGCGGCCGCTGTTTTTTATATTTTCTTCGGGAAGGCGCTGGTGCAGGGGTACCTGAATTTTTTTGCGAGAGGAGCGTGAAACGATGCTACGATTTCTGACGGGTGGCGAGTCGCACGGGAAGTGCCTCGTGGCGATTTTGGAGGGCATGGTCGCGGGGCTTCGGGTCCGCGCGGAGGAAATTAATCTTGAGCTCGCGCGCCGCCAGGCCGGCTATGGCCGCGGCGGGCGGATGGCGATCGAAAAGGACGCGGTTGAGATTTTATCCGGCGTGCGGGGCGAACGCACGATCGGCGGGCCGATCGCGCTTTTGATCCCCAACAAGGATTTTAAAATCAATGAACTGCCGGTCGTCAAGCGTCCGCGGCCGGGGCACGCGGATCTTGTGGGCGCCTTGAAGTACGGCCGCGAGGATGTCCGCGATGTTTTGGAGCGCGCCAGCGCCCGCGAAACCGCCGCGCGCACGGCCGTGGGGGCCGTGTGCAAGTGTTTTTTAAGGGAATTCGGCGTCGAGATTTTGAGCCACGTCGTCTCTGTCGGCGGGGTGACGGCCGACACCGCCGGGATGAGTTTTGACGAGATCCGGGAGGCCTCGGAGGGTTCGCCGGTGCGCACGGCGGACAAGCGCGCGGAAAAAAAGATGATCGCGCGCATCGACGAGGCGAAAGGGGCGCGGGACACGATCGGCGGGATCTTCGAGGTCGTCGCGCGCGGGGTGCCGGCGGGGTTGGGAAGTTTCGTGCACTACGACCGGCGGCTCGGGGCGCGGCTCGGGGCGGCGCTTTTGTCGATCCAGGCGGTGAAGGCCGTCGAGATCGGAATGGGTTTCAAGGTTTCCGAGACGCTCGGAAAAAACGTGCACGACGAGATTTTTTACGAAAAGAAAAAAGGCTTCTACCGGAAAACCAACCGCGCCGGGGGGCTCGAGGGCGGGATGACCAACGGCGAGAACCTTGTGCTGCGCGCGGCGACCAAACCCTACGCGACGCTCATGAGCCCGCTGCAATCGGTGCACATCGGCACGAAGGAAAAAGAGGTCGCGACGGTCGAGCGTTCGGACGTGACGGCCGTGCCCGCCTGCGGCGTCGTGGGCGAGGCGATGATCGCGTTTACGCTGGCAGAGAGTTTTCTCGAGAAATTCGGCGGCGACAGCCTGGGCGAAACTTCAAGAAATTTCAAAGGCTACCTGAAACAGCTTGAGCAATTTTAAAAAAAATATCGTGCTCATCGGATTCATGGGGACGGGAAAGACGAGCGTGGGCAAGATCCTCGCCCGCGAGCTCGACCGTCCGCTCGTGGACGTCGATCAGGCGATCGAGGAAAAAGAAAAAAGAAAGATCGCCGAAATTTTCGAAAAAAGCGGCGAGGCCTATTTCAGGGCCGTTGAGAAAGAGGCCGTCCGCGAGGCGGCCGTCCGGGAGTCCGTCGTGATCACGACCGGGGGCGGCGCGGTCCTCGACCCCGAGAATCTTGACGCGCTCCGGAGAAACGGGACGCTCATCGCCCTCTCCGCGAAACCCGAGACGATTTATGAAAGGGTGAAAAATTCCCGGCACCGCCCGCTTTTGAAAGGAGAGGACCTTTTGGCGCAGATCCAAAAACTTTTGGAGATCCGAAAACCCCATTACGAAAAGGCGGACCTGACGCTCGACACCGACGGTCAAACGTCCGCCGAGGTCGCCGCGCGCATTTTGAAGAGGCTTTCCCAAAATGAGGAATGACCCAAACGAACTTCGCGAGATCCTGGCCCTCAGCCTCGTGAAAAATATGGGGCCCGTGGCGTTTAAGCGCTTGCTCGAAACGTTCGGAAGCGTCTCGGCGATCTTTCGGGCGCCGGTCCCGGCGCTTCGCAAGGTGAAGGGCGCCCGGCGCGCGGCGCTCGAAGCATTGAAAGATCCCTCGCTTTTCAAAAAGGCCGACGCGGAAATCAAAAAAGCCAATGACGCGGGTGTCGAGATTCTTTCTTTTTTTGACACGCGTTATCCGGAGGAATTGAAAGAAATTTACGACCCGCCGATCCTGCTTTACGTGAAAGGCTCTCTGGAAGGGGACGCGCCGCGGATCGCCGTGGTGGGTTCGCGCTCGACCTCGATCTACGGGCGCGAGACGACCAGGCGCCTTTCGCGGGAATTGGCCGCGGCGGGGCTTGTCGTCGTGAGCGGTTTGGCCGAGGGCATTGACACGGCCGCGCACGAAGGGGCGCTGGAGGGCCGGGGCCGGACCTTCGCGGTTTTGGGGGGCGGCCTTTCAAGGATTTATCCGAAGGCGAATGAAAAATTGGCACAGCGCATCTGTCAAAACGGGGCCCTCCTCTCGGAATACCCGATGGAGATGGCGCCGCTCCCTCAATATTTTCCCGTCCGAAACCGCCTCATCAGCGGCCTTTCGCGCGCGGTGCTCGTCATCGAGGCGCGTAAAAACAGCGGGGCGCTCATCACCGCGGACGCCGCGCTTGAGCAGGGGCGCGAGGTGTTTGCGGTGCCGGGCAATATCGATTCGATCCGGTCCGAGGGCACGAATAGTTTGCTCCGGGACGGCGCCAAACTCGTCACCTCGGCGGCGGATATTTTGGACGAATGGAAATGGAGGCCGGGGGAAACCGTTTCCGAGAAACGCCTTCCCCGTCCGCCGCTCGAACCCGCCGAGAAAAAACTTTTATCGCTTTTGGACGCCCAGTCCCTGCAGATCGAGACCCTCATCGAGGAAAGCCGCCTGCCGGTGAATCAGGCGCTGTCGCTTCTCTCCGTCATGGAAATGAAGGGGCTCGTGAAAGAACTTCCCGGAAAGCATTACGCCAAAAAATGACGACCCTTTACACCCCGATCACGATCCGGTTAAACGGCGAAAAAAAAGTTTTGGAAAAATCTTTTTCGCTCGACGGGCTTCTGGCGGAATTGTCCATTCCCAAAGAGCGCGTGGCCGTGGAGCTGAACGGGACGATCCTTTCGAAAGAGGAGCTTCGGGAAAAAATATTGAAAGCCAATGACGAAGTCGAGATCGTGCATTTTGTCGGCGGCGGCGCGAAGGCGAGCGAAGCGGGGGGCCTTGTGATCGTCGAGTCGCCCGCCAAATGCAAAACGATTCACAAGTATCTGGGGCCCGACTTCGAGGTCACCGCGTCGATGGGCCACATCATCGATCTGCCGAAAAGTAAAATGGGCATCGACATCGGGCACGATTTCAAACCGCAGTACATCGTGATGCGCGACAAGAAAAAAACGCTTTCGGACCTAAAGGAAAAAGCGAAGAAAAAAGAGCGGATCTATCTCGCCTGCGACCCCGACCGCGAAGGGGAGGCGATCAGCTGGCACTTGAAGGAGGAACTGGGCCGCGGCAAGAAAGTCTCGCGCGTCGTGTTCAACGAAATCACCCAGGAGGCCGTCCGAAAAGCGTTTGAGCGGCCGAAGGACATTGACATGAACCTGGTCGATGCCCAGCAGGCGCGCCGCGTCGTCGACCGGCTTGTGGGTTATTCCCTGAGCCCGCTTTTATGGCAAAAGGTGGGCAAGGGCCTTTCGGCCGGCCGCGTGCAGTCGGTGGCCCTGCGCCTGGTCGTCGACCGCGAAAGGCAGATCCGGGCGTTTGTCCCCGAGGAATACTGGTCCATCGAGGCCGAGCTTAAGAAAAAAACGGGCGGCCACCCTTCTTTCATTGCCAAGCTTGAAAAAATCGGCGGCGAAAAGGCCTCGATCGCCGCGCGCGAAAAAGCCGAAGCGGTTTTGGCGCGCGCCAAGAACGAGCCGTTCGTTGTCCGGGAAATTAAAAAGCAAAAAAAGAAAAGAAACCCTTTCCCGCCGTACACGACGAGCAAGCTTCAGCAGGCCGCCTACAACGTCCTGCGTTTTCCGGCCTCTAAAACGATGCGCGTCGCCCAGATGCTTTACGAGGGCGTCGATGTCGGCTCCGAGGGCAGTGCGGGCCTCATCACGTACATGCGCACGGATTCGGTGCGCGTGTCGGAGGGCGCCTTGAAGGAGGTCCGCCAGTTCATTTCCAAAAATTACGGAAAAAATTACCTGCCGCCGGCGCCGAATATTTACAAATCCAAAAAACAGGCCCAAGAGGCGCACGAGGCGATCCGCCCGACGGCCGTTTCGCGGCGGCCGAAAGACATCGAGCAATATCTGACGCCAGATCAATTTAAATTGTACTCGCTCATCTGGGAACAATTTGTCTCAAGCCAAATGATGCCGGGCATTCTCGCGCAGGAGACCGCGGACATCGCGGCCGGGGACTGCCTCTTTCGCGCCACGGGAAGCCGCGTGGAATTTCCGGGGTGCCTCGCCGCATTCGGCCGCAAAGAGGAAGAGGACAGCCCACTCCCGCCGCTGGCTGAGGGCGAAACGCTGGTTCTCATTAAAATCGAGCCGCATCAGCATTTCACCAAACCCCCGGCGCGTTTCACCGACGCGTCGCTCGTGAAGGCGCTCGAGGAAAAAGGGATCGGGCGCCCCTCGACGTACGCGCCGATCATTCTGACGCTCACCAGCCGCGACTACATCCGGCGCGAGGGCGGGAGCCTCGTCCCGACGGAGCTGGGGATCCTCGTGACGGACCTGCTCGTCAAATATTTCGCGAAGCTCATGGATTTTGAGTTCACGGCGAACATGGAGGAGGAGCTGGATCTCATCGAGGAAGGAAAAACCGAATGGGTGGGGGTGGTGCGCGGGTTTTACGGCTCGTTCAGCGGCCAGCTCGATTTTGCCAAAGACAAAATGGAAACGGTGAAAAAAGAAAACGAGCCGACGAATGAAGTTTGCGAAAAATGCGGGAAGCCCATGGTCATCAAGTGGGGCCGGCACGGGCGCTTCGTGAGTTGTTCGGGTTGGCCCGATTGCAAGAATGCCAAATCCCTTTCGACCGGCGTGGCCTGTCCTCAATGCGGCAAAGGCCAGCTCGTGCGCCGCAAGGCCAAAAGCGGCCGCGGCCGCTCCTTTTACGGCTGTACGGCTTATCCCGACTGCACTTACATCGCCAATCGCCTACCCTCCGAAGCTTCAGCGAAGGAGGGCACGCCCTCGGCGCCTCTGGCGGCCGTATCCGGAAACGATCCCGGCGATGGATAGGCATTTTGAAAAATTTTTAAAATATCTCGGGACCGAAAAAAATTATTCCCGGCACACGCTGACGGGCTACGCCGCCGACCTCCGGGAGTTTTACTCGTTTTTGGGAAATCTGCGCCTTCCGGACGTGGAGATCATTTTCCTGAGACGGTATCTGGCGCATTTGAAGGAAAGAAATCTTTCAAAAAGGACCGTCGCGCGGCGCATGGCGGCCCTCAGGACTTTTTTCCGTTTTTTGACGCGGGAGGGATTCTTAAAGAAAAATCCGATCGGGCTTTTGTCGAGCCCGAAGCTTGAGAAAAAACTCCCGATGGTTTTGGATGAAAATGAGGTCACGCGTCTTTTGGAGTCGCCGGAGGATGATTTGGCCGGGCGCCGGGACAGGGCGATCTTGGAAACGCTGTACTCGGCGGGCCTGCGCGTTTCGGAACTGGTGGGGCTCGATGTGGACGCGGTCGATTTTATCGGCGGGGTCTGCCGCGTGTGGGGCAAGGGCCGGAAAGAGCGCCTGTGTCCGGTCGGGGACAGGGCCCTGTCGAGCATCCGGCGGTACCTCGAGATCCGGCGCAAGGCCTCGAAAAAAAATGAGAAAGCGCTTTTTTTGAACCATTCGCCGCATGAGCGCGGGTCGCGGCTCACGGACCGGAGTGTCAGGCGCATTTTGGACAAATACATCGAGCGGACCTCGCGGCGCGAAGACGTCTCGCCGCACACCCTGCGCCATTCCTTCGCGACGCATCTTTTGAATCGCGGCGCGGACCTGCGGTCGGTTCAGGAACTGTTGGGGCATGAGAATCTGTCCACCACGCAGATTTATACGCACGTGTCCACTTCGCGTTTGAAAGAGGCGTACGACAAGGCGCACCCGAGGGCCTGATGCGGTTTTTATACGACATTTTTTTTCTCGTCTTTGCCGTGGGCTACCTGCCGTTTTTTTTGGCGAAGGGCAAACACCGCGGCGGCTTTCTCGAGCGTTTGGGAATTTTACCGGCTAGCGTCCGGCGGAAGGCGGCCGGCAGGGAAACCGTTTGGATCCACGGCGTTTCCGTGGGAGAGGTCACCCTGGCCGTGCGGCTGGGAAAGGAACTGAAGGCCGTTTTTCCGGGGACGCCCTTTATTTTCACGACGACCACGCCCGCGGGAAAACAGGTCGCCGAAAAATTAAAAGACCCCGGGGACACGGTGCTGTATTTTCCGGTTGATTTCCGGTTTTGCGTCCGCCGGTTTATCCGGAATGTCCGGCCAAGGCTCGTGATGATCGTGGAAACCGAGATTTGGCCGAACCTGATTTGGGAATTGTCGAACAAAGCTGTGCCGATGGTCCTTGTGAATGGTAGAATCTCTGACAAGGCCTTTCGGCGCTACCGCCGTTTCGTGTTTTTTTTGGGGCCGCTCTTGCGACGCTTTTCGGGCATCGGCGCGCAGGACGAGACGATGCGCGCGCGTTTCGTGGAACTGGGCGCGGATCCCGCGCGCGTGAAGGTGACGGGCAATTTGAAAGGGGACTGGCGCCCTCCGGACGACAAGGCCCCCGCGACGGCGGATTTGAAGGGTCTCACGAAGGCGCGCGGGTGGTTTTTGTGCATTGCCGGCAGCACGCACGAAGGCGAGGAGAAAATTTTATTTGAGCTGGCCGGGCGCCTCCGTAAAAAACGGCCGAACTTCCGGCTTTTGGTCGCGCCGCGCCATCTGCATCGCCTGTCCGCGATCGAGGCCGAGGCCGGGAAAAACGGACTCGTTCATAAAAGCTTGAGCGATTTTTTGAAAAATTCCGCAAATGGCCGCGACGCCGATGTGATCTTGCTGGATGAGATGGGGTTACTCGGCGCGCTTTATGAGGCGGCGGACCTGGTGTTTATCGGCGGCAGTCTCGTGCCGGTCGGGGGGCATAATCCCGTGGAGCCCGCCTATTTCGGGAAGCCGATCGTGTTCGGCCCTTTTATGGATAATTTCAAAGAAATGGCGCAGGCCTTTAAACAGGCCGGGGCGGGGGTCGAGTCCTCCGCGGAAAATTTGGAATCCGAGATCGCGTTTTTGATGGACCATCCGGAAAAACGCGCCGCGCTCGGTGAAAACGCGAAACACTGGGTGAGCCGGCAGGCCGGCGCCATTCAAAAAAATATAGAGGTTTTTCTAAAATGAAAAAAATCATCGGCTCGTTTTTGTCGGGAATTTATTATGCCGCGCTCGTCGTGAGCCAGGCGAGCTACCGTTGGCTCCCGTTCCGGATCCGAAAGGTCCCCGCGAAGGTGATCAGCATCGGCAATCTCACCTGGGGCGGAACGGGAAAGACGCCGCTCGTCGTGAAGCTGGCCCGGGACATGGCCTATTACGGCAAAAAAGTCGCGGTCCTCGTGCGCGGCTACGGAAAGGACGAAGTCGCGGAGCTGAAGAAAAATCTTCCGAATATCCCCGTGATCGTGGGAAAAAACAGGGCCCGTTCCGCCAGGCAGGCGATCCGCCGCCACGGCGCCGAGGTCCTCATTTTGGACGACGGATTCCAGCACATCCGTCTTCACCGCGATCTCGACATCGTGAACATCAACTCGGTCCTGCCGTTCGGCAACGGAAAACTCATCCCGCAGGGGATCTTGCGGGAGCCGGTCGCGCATTTGCGCCGCGCGCATCTTTTTGTCCTGACCAAAAGCAACATCGGCTCGAAAAACGTTCACTGGATCCGCCAAAAACTTCTCGAGGTCAAACCCCACGCGCCGATCTTTGAGGCGGTGCACAAGCCCATGCGGTTTTTGGACGCGCTGAAAGGGCGGACCGTGACGCTCGGCGAGATGAAGGGCCGCCGCGTGGCCACGCTTTCCGGGATCGGCGACCCGTATTCGTTCGAGAAAACCGTCGAAAATCTCGGCAACGAGATCGTGCTGGCCGCGCGCTTTGACGACCACCACGCGTACACGCGCAGGGAACTCGGCGATTTTTTTGACCGCTGCCGAAAGGCCGGCGTCAGGGAGATCGTGACGACCGAAAAGGATTTTTTCCGGATCGATCCGCTGATCAAAAATGAAAAGAGGCCGAATCGGGAGGGCCTGTCCATTTTGGTTCTGCAAATTGAGTTTCAAGTCCATGATGAAGAAGATTTCCTTCGAAGATGCCTTAATCCTTAACGCTGTCAGGACCGCGCGGTTTTTATTGGGTCTTTTGCCCCTCGGCGCGGCGCTGGCCGCCGGCCGCGGAATTGGAAGCGCCGTTTACTTTTTTTCCAAAAGGCGGCGGATCATCCGTAAAAATCTGAGGGCCGCGTTTGCCGGAGAAAAATCGCCGCGCGAACTGCGCGCGATCGCGCGCGGCTCCGTGCAAAACCTCGTGATGGCCGCCGTCGAGGTGCTCCGTTTCCCCGAAATGGACGCGCGTTATCTCGAAGAACACGTGCGGATCACCGGGATCGAAAAATTTGAGAACGCCCTGGCGAAAGGCCGGGGCATCATTTTTCTGACGGGCCATTTCGGGAACTGGGAATTGCTGAGCGTCCTCTCGGGCCTGAAAGGGTATCCGCTGGCGGCGCTGGCCCGTTCGCAAAAACACCCGCGGTCGGATGAGTATTTGAACCGTCTCCGCACGTCCAAAGGGACCCGGGTGATCCGGAAGGGCATGCCGGTGCGCGAGATTTTGCGCGCGCTCGAGGCCGGTCAGATCGTTGGCATGGTGGGCGATCAGGATGCCGGGCGCACGGGCACGTTTGTCCGGTTTTTCGGCCGTTTGTCTTCGAGCCCTGCGGGGGCCGCCGCCTTTGCGATGCGGACGGGGGCCGCGATCTTCCCGATCTTTGTTTTCAGGGAAAAAAATACCAATCATTGCGTGGAGATCGAGGAGCCGCTCGTTTTGCCGGACGCGTCGGTTCCGCCGGCCGAGGCCGAGCGCGTGATCCTGCAGCAGTTCGCGGATTTATTGGAAACCAAGATTCGAAAAAGTCCCTCCCAATGGCTTTGGGCGCACCGGCGCTGGAAATCCACCCCCGACCGTTTTGTCGCGGTTTTGAGCGACGGCAAGGCCGGTCATTTGAATCAGTCTCTGGCGCTGGCCGAGGCGTTCGCCGCCGAGCGCGCGGCGATGGGCATCCCGCGCGAAAATACCCGCGTGAAACAGATACGGGTTTTGTATAAAAATAAATTTTTTGAAAATTTGGCCAAGGCCGTCGGGGCCGCGCACCCGTTTTTACTCACGCCCGAAACGGCGCGCGAAATCGAGCGGACCTACGCGGACCTCGTCATCTCCTGCGGGTCGTCGCTCGCGGGCGTGAACCATTTCATGAAACGGCAAAACGCCGCCAAATCCGCGGTGGTGATGAAGCCCGCCGGCCCGCTCGGCCGCTTTGACGCGGTGATCGTGCCGCGGCACGACGGCCTGAACGCGCGGGAAAATGTGTTTGTGACCTCCGCCGCGCTTTCTTTGAAACCCGCGGGGGGTTCTTTCTCTCTTTCCAAGGATAAAAAACACATCGGCTTTTTGGTGGGCGGGGATTTGCCGAATGGGATCGCCGAGGCGATGAGCCGTGCCGGCGAAGAAACAGGCGCGCGATTGCTCGTGACCTCGTCACGAAGGACGCCCGCCTGGGCCGAGGCGCTTTTAAAAAAAACGTTCGGCGACAGGGAACGTTGTCCGGTTCTGGTCATTGCCAACGAATCCAATCCCCCCGGGGCGATGGGAGGGATTTTGAATCAATCGGACCTTTTTGTCGTCTCCGGCGAATCGGTGTCGATGGTTTCGGAAGCGGCGGCGCTGGGCAGGCCGGTTCTGGTTTTTTTGCCGTCACCCCGGATCAAATTGAAACCCAAGATGAGGACCTTTTTAAACCATTTGTCCGAAGAAGGAAAAATTAAAATCGTCACGCCGGAAACTTTGCCGCAGGCGGCTCTCAGGGCGCTCGATGGCGCTTCGTGGAATGGAAATGCCCGCGGCGTTTCAAAGGACGCGGAAACCGTGAAGCAGGCCGTGAGAAGGATCCTCTGATGCGAATTTTACAAATTTTGCCCGAGCTCAAATCCGGCGGCGTCGAGCGCGGGACCGTGGACCTGGCGAAATATCTCCAGGCCAAAGGCCACAAGGCCTTTGTGGTCTCGGCGGGCGGCCCGCTTGTGGGCGACCTGACTTCGGCGGGGGTCATTCATTACGCCCTGCCGGTTCAAAAAAAATCCATTTTTGCCGTGATCCATTCCGTCCGGGCGCTCACGCGGATCGTCCGCGAGCAGAATATCGACGTCATTCACGCGCGAAGCCGCGTGCCGGCGCTCGTGGCTTTTTTTGCCGGCCGCGCCACGCAGGTTCCGTTTGTCACGACCTGCCACGGGTTTTACAGCAGGCATTTTGCCAGCCGCGTCATGGGTTGGGGGAAATGCGTCATCGTGGCCAGCCACGTGATCGGCAGGCGGATGCGGGACGATTTCGGCGTGCCGCACGGAAAGATCCGGCTCATCCCGCGCGGCGTGAATTTGAATGAATTCAAAATGCGTCCGGCCCCGCCCGAAACAAAAGACCGTCCGGTCGTGATCGGGCTCATCGGGCGTCTCACCCCAATCAAGGGCCATCCCTTGTTTTTGAAGGCGATGGCGCGCGTCGTGCGCGTTTTTCCGAACGTCAAAATTCAAATCATCGGCGACGCCCCCAAGCCGCAATATAAGGAAGAGCTTCTCGGTTTGGCCAGGCATCTGGGCCTGTCGGAGGCCGTGGAGTTTTTGGGCACGCGCTACGATATCCCCGAACTTCTTTCCGGCATGACGATGCTGGTCGTGCCGTCGGTGGGCGAGGAGGCCTTCGGGCGGGTGGCAATCGAGGCCGGCGCCTGCGGGGTGCCGGTGGTGGCCACGCGCATGGGGGGGCTCATCGATATTCTGGAGGACGAAAAAGACGGGCTTCTGGTCGGGCCCGATGACCCGCGGGTTTTGGCGGATGCGATCCTGCGTCTCTTGAAAAACCCGGAGCTTGCCGGGCGGCTCGTGGCCTCCTTCCGGCGAAAAGTGGAGCGGGAGTTTCATCTGGAGCGGATGTTCGAAAAAACCCTCGGGGTTTACGAAGAGGCCGTTTCCAAAAAAAGAATTTTGGTCATTAAAATAAGCGCGTTGGGCGACGTGATCCTGAGCGTTCCGTCCCTTCGGGCGATCCGGCAAAAATATCCGGACGCCTGGATCGCGGTGCTCGTGGGCCGCAAGTCGCGCAAGCTCGTGCGCAACTGCCCTTACCTCAACGACACGATCGTCTACGAAGAGAACGGCGGCCGTTACGGGGCCGCTTTTAAAATGGCGAGGCTTCTGGCCGGGGAGAATTACGACATCGTCGTGGATTTGCAGAATAACCGCCTGAGCCATTTCCTGGCTTTTTTCTGCGGCGCGCCGGTCCGCGCCGGACACCACAATCACAAATGGTCGTTTCTCCTGAACCGCAAAGCGAAAGAGGCGGGCCCCGCCCTGCCTCCCATCGAGCATCAGTTCGCGGTTTTGAAACTTCTGGGGATCGACACGCTCGATAAAAAACTGGAGCTGTGGACCCAGGCCGAGGAAGAGGAGCGCGTGCGCGCTTTCCTTCGGTCGTCGTGGGTGGCCCCGAGCCAGACGCTGGTCGGCATCAATCCGGGCTCCTCGCCGCGCTGGCCGACCAAACAATGGCCGGTTGAAAATTTCGCCGAGCTCTGCGATGAACTGGCCAAACGCAACATCCGCGTGGTGATCACGGGATCCTCGGATGACGCGGGGCTTGCCGAGACCCTGCTCGCCCAAACGCGCAACAAGCCGATCAACGCCGTGGGCAAGACGTCGATCACGGAATTGGTTTCCCTCATCAAGCAGTGCCGGGTCTTTATCAGCTCCGATTCGGCGCCCATGCACATCGCCTCGGGCGTGGACGTGCCGCTGGTCGCGATCTTCGGGCCCACGGATCCCAGGCGGCACCTCGTGCCGCCCGCGCGGGTCCGGGTTTTTTGGAAGGAGATTCAGTGCAGTCCCTGTTATCTCCGGAGTTGTCCGATTGGTCTGGTGTGCATGAAAAAAATCGAGACGCGCGAAGTTTTGGACGCGACGCTTCGTTTTTTGGGTGACCGGTGAAAATCCCGCGGAAAAGAATCATCACTCTCGCGGCCGCGCTTCTTTTTATTTTTGTCCTTCTCCCGATGGGCGCGGAGACACCGGTACTCATGTACCATCACGTGAGCGAAACCGCGGCCGAGCAAGGTTTAAACGTCGACCCGCAGGCCTTTAGCAGGCAAATGGAATTTCTCAAAGTCCACGGCTATCGCGTGGTGCCGCTCGGGGAACTTTTGAATGGAATCAAAGCCGGCAAACATTTTCCCGCCCGGACCGTGGCGATCACATTCGACGACGGCAACGTCGACAATTTCGAGAACGCCTTTCCCATTTTGAAAAAAATGAATTTCCCAGCCGCCATTTTCATGATCACCGACGACATCGGCAAATCGGGCCGGCTCTCCGAGGAGGACCTGAAAATCCTGGACTCTTCCGGGATCGAGATCGGCAGTCACACGGCGCATCACGCCTTTTTGCCCAATTGCGGTTTGGAGGAGGCCCGGGCCGAACTGCGCGATTCCAAATCGCGCCTCGAGACCCTCCTCGGACACCCCGTGACCCTTTTCAGTTATCCGGCGGGAGGGGTGACGCAGTCCGTCCGCGGGCTCGTGGAACAGGAAGGCTACGCCGGCGCCGTGACGACCAATTACGGCAGAAAACGGCGCGACCCCTACGCCCTGCACCGCATCAAGATCACCGCCTCCGACGCGAACCTTTTCCGTTTTTGGGCGAAGACGAGCGGTTTTTATTTATGGGGCAAGCGGCGCGTGGAGATTGTTTAAAATGAATGGAAACCCTCCGAAAAGAATTTTGATCGTGAATCAGAACTGGATGGGGGATGTCCTTTTTTCGACGCCGGCCCTCCGCGCGGTCCGGAAAAAATTTCCGGAAAGTTTTATCGCGTGCCTGGTGCCTCCGCGCTGTGAAGCGGTCCTGCGCAACAACCCTCACCTGAACGAAGTGATGCTTGCCGACGACCGCGCGCCTTTTCTTTCGCTCTGGGCGACGGCCCGCATCGTGGGGGCGATCCGGAAAAGACATTTTGACAAGGCGATTTTTTTTCACCGTTCCAAAACAAAAGTTTTATGGACGCTCTTGGCCGGCGTGCCGGAGAGGACGGGCTACGCCGGATCCGCTCTCCGCTCGCGGTGGCTCACGCGCGCCGTGGCCCGGCCCGAAAAGCCCCCGCACAAAGTGGATTATTTTTTGAATCTCATCGGGCGGGACGGGATCGCGCCCGACGGCCGGACGCTCGATTTTTATCCCGATCCCGCGGCGGAGGCGCGCCTGCGGATGCTCTTAAAGGAAGAGGGGGTCGACCCCGATTCGCCGTACGCGGTCCTGCACGCGGGAGGGAATTGGGAACTGAAACGCTGGCCGGTCGCGTCGTTTGTCCGTTGGATCGGGCTTTTTTTGAAAGAATTTCCGTGGCCCGTGATCCTGTGCGGCACCTCCGCCGAAGAAAAAATTTCAAACGCGATCCGGTCCCCCTTTCCGCCCGGGCGCGTGGTCTCGCTTTCCGGGAAAACGTCTGTCGACACGCTCGCCCTTCTTTTAAAAAACGCGCGCGTGGTCCTCTCCAATGATTCGGGCCCGATCCATCTGGCGGCCAGCCAAAACGCCAGAATCGTGGGCCTTTTTGGGCCGACGGACCCCGCGCTCACGGGACCGGTGACTTCCGCGCCGGCCGTTATTTTGAGAAAAGACGTGGGCTGTGAATTGCCCTGCACTTTCCGCGCCTGCGATCACCGGGTCTGCATGGATTGGATCACGCCGGAGGAAGTGTTTGAAAGGACAAAAGAACTTTTAAAATGAAAATTCTTGTCGTCACCCTCTCCAATCCGGGTGACGTGATCCTGACCCTGCCCGTTTTTCAGTCGCTGGCCCTGGCCTTTCCGGGCGCCGAGCTCCACGTGGTCACGGGCGAGGCCGGGCGCGTCGTGTTTGAAGCGGACCCCCGCATCCGAAGCCTCAGGGTTTACCAAAAAAAATCGAGCCTCTCCGAAAAATGGGGTCTCCTCAAAACCATCCGGGCCGAGCGTTTTGACCTCATCGTGGACTTGAGAAAATCGCTGATCGGCCTTTTGGGCGGCGCGCGTCTTCGAAACCGCTACCCCGATTTTTCGAAGAGAACGCTCCATCGCGCCGAGCGGCATTTGAAAGTGTTGGGCGGCATTTGCCAAATCGCTCCGGGGGACCCCGGTTTTTTGAAAACTTCCGGGGGCTTGCCCTCCGAAGCTTCAGCGAAGGAGGGGCGGCTTCTCGTGGTCGCGGCGGTGGGCTCAAAGAGCGACATTAAAAAGTGGCCCGCCGAATATTACGCCGAGCTTTTGGATCGCCTGGCGATCGAAGACGGCTGTCGCGTGGTTCTCGTCGGGGATCAGAATGACCGCGCCGACGCGGAAAAAGTAAAACGCCTGATGAAAACCGAGCCGCTCGATCTCTGCGGCCGGACGACGTTTGAAGAATTGAAAAACCTCATCGCGGGCGCCGCGCTCGTCGTCACCAACGACAGCGCCCCTCTCCACATCGCCGACGCGCTCGGCGTGCCGGTGCTCGCGATTTTCGGCCCGACGGATCCCCGGAAATACGGCCCGCGGCGGGGCACGAGCCTGGCCCTTCGCAAAGAGATTTTCTGCGCGCCCTGCGAAAAGGCCCAGTGCCGCTACGCGCACGAGTGCATGAGGGAGCTCGGGCCTCTCGAAGCGCACGCAAACGCCGCGCGGATCCTGGGCGGCGAATCTCCGGCCGGGGATCTAAAAATTCTCGTGATTCGTCTCGACCGGATAGGGGATGTTGTCTTGTCCCTTCCGGCGATCGAAGCCATCCGCAACCGTTTTCCCCGCGCGTGGTTGTCCGTCATGACTCGGCCGTACACGCAAACGCTTTTTGAGGGGCACCCGCTCGTCGATGAGGTGATCCCTTATTTCTACGAAAAAAAGGGACGGCACGGCGGAATGCTCGGCGCTTTTCGTTTTGTGCGCGAAATCGCCCGGCGCCGTTTTGACATTGTTTTCATTCTGCATCCGGGCGCGCGCTCGCATCTTTTGCCGTATCTTGCCGGCATCCCTTACCGCGTGGGGTTTGGATCCTGCCTGCCGTTTTTACTCACGCACCGCGCGCCGGATCACCGCGCCGAGGGCCGCCGGCACGAAAGCCAGTACGCGCTCGACGTGGTCCGCGCGTTTGGGGTCGATCCCGATTTCAGTCCGGGCGCGGGCATCCCGGTCGGCGCGTACGACGAGTCGGGTCTTTCTTTTCAGAAGCCGCTCGCGGCCATTCACCCGGGCGCCAGCTGTGTTTCCAAACGCTGGCCGAAAGAACGCTTCGCGCTTTTGGCGAAAAAATTAGAGGAGGAGCTCGGTTATCAGGTCGCCGTGGTCGGCGGCGAAGAGGAGACGGAACTGGGCCGCTACCTCCAATCGGCCGCCGATGGCCGTCTCGTGGATCTGACCGGGCGGCTCACTTTAAGACAACTCGCCGCATTTTTGAAACACTGCCGGATCCTCGTGTCGAGCGACTCCGGCCCCGTCCACGTGGCCGCCGCGGTCGGGACGCCGGTGGTGAGTATTTTTGGCCGGAACAAGGCGGGCCTGAGCCCGGCCCGTTGGAGGCCGCTCGGCGAGGGGCACGCCGTCATTCAGGAAGATGCCGGTTGCGTCGTTTGCCTGGCCCACCGGTGCCCGATTGATTTTGAATGCCTGAAAGCGGTGTCCGTCGAGAATGTTTTCGCGCGCGCGGCGGAGATTTTGAAATCGTGAGAGCCTTTTTATTTTTATTCTTATTGATTCTAAAAAGTGCGGCGGCATTTTCGGCGGAGGAGAATTGTCCGGCGCTCAAAGTGGGGGAGCGTCTCGAGTTCGGCGTGTCGTGGATGGGGATCCCCGTGGGGACCGGGACGCTCGAGGTGAAGGAAAAAATCGAGGTTCGCGGCCGGCCGGCGATTCATTTGGTCGCCACCGCGCGCACGAACGATTTTTTGTCCAAAATTTATCCCGTGTCCGACGAGATCCACAGCTTCGTCGACGCCGAGAAATGGCGGTCTCTCGAATTCCGGAAAAAATTGAAAGAAGGCCGCTACCGCGCGGACGAGCGGATCGTTTTCGATTACGAAAAGCGGAAAGGTTTCTACGAATCTTTTTTGAACGGGGGTAAAAAGGAGATGGACATCCCCGCATCCGTGCAGGACCTTTTGAGCGCGTTCTACGCGTTTAGAATGAAACCCGTGAAAACCGGCGACCGCGTGCACATGGAGGTGAATAGCGAGGAAAAAAATTGGGACCTCGAGCTCGATGTCCTGAGCCGCGAGGTCAAAGAGCTTCGCGGCGGGCGCGTGATGGAGACGTTCAAAGTCGAGCCCCGCACCCGCTTAAAGGGGGCGCTTCAGGCCCGCGGCCGCGCCTGGGTTTATTTCACCGCGGACGAAAAAAAGCTTCCGGTGTGGGTCACCCTCCAAACCCCGTTCGGACCCATCGTCGGCGTGCTTGCGGATTGACACTCCCGAATGGGGAGTGTTAAAATCCTTTGATGAAATTCCTCAACTTTGCCCGTCTCAAGAGCGTCGTTTCCCGTTTCAGTCAAGCCAAGGTCCTCGTCGTCGGGGATCTCATTTTGGATGAATTCATCTGGGGAAAGGTTTCGCGCATTTCACCCGAGGCGCCGGTGCCGGTGGTGTGGGTCGATTCGGAAAATTTCATGCCCGGCGGCGCTTCGAACGTCGCCAACAACATCCGCTCCCTCGGCGGGGAGGTGTTTCTGGCGGGGGTGGTCGGGGACGACACGCGCGGCCAGGCCCTGCGGGATCTTTTGAAACAAAAAGGGGTCAACTGCGACGGCGTTTTTGTGGATAAAAAAAGGCCCACGACGCAAAAAACGCGCGTGATCGCCCACCATCAGCAGGTGGTGCGCATCGACCGCGAGGAATTGGAGCCGGTTTCGGACGAGGCGCTCGACCACATCCTGGGTTTCATCCGCGGCAAAATGAAGGAAATCGACGCGCTCATCATCGAGGATTACGGGAAAGGGGTGGTCGTGCCGCGCCTGGTGCGGGAAATCGTGAGGCTCGCCAAGGCGCATAAAAAAGTGATCACGGTGGATCCCAAAGAGACGCACTTTTCTTATTACAAAGGGGTCACCACGATCACGCCGAATCATCACGAGGCGGCCTCCGCGGTGGGGTTCGCGATCCAGGATGATTTCACGCTCGAAAAAGCGGGGAAAAAATTATTGGATAAATTGAAAGCCGAGACGGTGCTCATCACGCTCGGAGAAAACGGGATGTGCCTTTTCCGGCAGGGCAAGGCCCCGGAAAAAATTCCCACGGTCGCCCAGGAAGTGTTTGACGTTTCCGGCGCCGGCGACACCGTGATCGGCGCGTACACGCTCGCGCGCGCCTCGAAGGCCAGCCCGCCCGAAGCCGCGCACATTTCCAACTGCGCGGCCGGCATCGTGGTGGGCAAGGTGGGTGTCGCGGTCACGACACAGGAAGAGCTTCTCAAACGCATTAAAAAAGAGGTGAAAGGCTAGTGGAAGCCATCGGCATCATTCCCGCGCGCTACGGCGCCACGCGTTTTGAGGGAAAACTGTTGAAAGACCTGTGCGGAAAACCGGTGATCCAGCACGTGTACGAGCGCGCCCGAAAAGCGAAACTTTTGGATGACCTGGTGATCGCCGCGGACGACGACCGCATCCTCAAGGCCGTCGAGGCGTTCGGGGGCAAGGCGGTGTTCACCTCCAAATCCCACAGCACGGGAACCGACCGCCTGACCGAGGTCGCCAACGAAATGGACGTCCGCGTGATCGTGAACATCCAGGGCGACGAGCCGCTCATCCACCCCATGGTCATCGATGACCTCGTGCGCGCGATGCAGAACGACCCCGAGGCCGTGATGGCGACCGTGGTGAAAAAAAGTTATTCGGAGGAGGAATTCAAAAGCCGGAACGTCGTCAAGGTGATCATCGACCAGAACGCCAAGCGCGCGCTTTATTTTTCGCGGATGCCGATCCCCACGTATTTGAAGCCCGCCCCGAACGAGGCGTTTTTTTACAAGCACATCGGGATCTACGCGTACCAAAAAGATTTTTTATTCACATTCAAAAAACTGCCGAAATCGACGCTTGAGATCCACGAGAGATTGGAACAGCTCCGGGCGATCGAGCAGGGATACAAGATCAAAGTGATCGAGACAAAGTTTGAAACGGTCGGCATTGACACGCCGGAGGACCTGGCGATGGCGCAGTCTCTGCTCGAAAAGGAAGCGGCCCATGCCTAAATACATTTTCATCACGGGCGGCGTGGTCTCGAGCCTGGGCAAGGGGATCGCCTCGGCCTCGATCGGAAAACTTTTGGAATCCAAGGGCCTGCGCGTCGCGATGATGAAGTGCGACCCCTATCTCAACGTGGATCCCGGCACCATGAACCCGTATCAGCACGGCGAGGTGTACGTCACCGAGGACGGCGCCGAGACGGATTTGGATCTGGGGCATTACGAGCGGTTCACGGGCGCGGGGGTGGGGCGGCAGAACAACGTCACGACGGGAAAGATTTATTATTCGGTGATCACGCGCGAGCGCCGCGGCGATTACCTGGGCGCCACCGTGCAGGTGGTGCCGCACGTGACCGACGAGATCAAGGCCGCGATCCGCGAAGTCTCCAAGGAAAAATCCGTCGATGTGGTGATCTGCGAGATCGGCGGCACGGTCGGCGACATCGAGAGCCTGCCGTTTTTGGAGGCGATCCGCCAATTCCGCCAGGACGTGGGGCGCGACAACGCGATCAACATTCACCTGACGCTCATTCCGTTTATCCGCGTCGCCGATGAGATCAAGACCAAGCCCACTCAGCACTCGGTCGGCAAGATGCGCGAGATCGGCATCCAGCCGGACGTGCTGCTCTGCCGCACGGAAAAAAGATTGTCCAAAGAAGTGCGCGAGAAGATCGCGCTTTTCTGCAACGTCGAACCCGAGCAGGTGATCCAGGCGCTCGACGTCCAGGAGATTTACGAGGTGCCGCTGGCGCTCAAAGAGGAAGGGCTCGACGCGATCCTCATGCGGCTTTTGAAGCTGAACGGCGACGACGGCGACGCGGGGCTCAAGGCCTGGAAGACGAACGTCGTCGACAAGGTGGTGAATCCGGCCAAGCACGTCACGATCGGCGTCGTCGGCAAGTACGTCGATCTGCAGGACGCGTACAAATCGATCTACGAGGCGCTCAAGCACGGGGGCATCGCCAATGACGCGAAAGTGGAGATCAAAAAAATCGACGCCGAGGACCTGATGGCGCACGGGCCCGAAAAATATTTGAAGGACATGAACGGGGTGCTCGTTCCCGGCGGATTCGGCGACCGCGGCGTCGAGGGGAAGATCCGCGCGATCAAGTACGCCCGTGAAAACAGGGTGCCGTTTTTCGGGGTGTGTCTGGGGATGCAGTGCGCGGTGATCGAATTCGCCCGCAATGTCTGCGGCCTCAATCGCGCGCATTCGACGGAATTCAATAAAACGACGCCCTTTCCGGTGATCAGCCTTCTGGAAGAACAAAAGCGGGTAAAGGAACTGGGCGGCACGATGCGCCTGGGGTCGTATCCCTGCGCGCTGAAAAAACAGACGAAGACCCACAGGGCGTACGGCCGCGATTCGATCCATGAGCGGCACCGCCACCGTTATGAATTCAACAACAAATACAAAGTCAAAATGGAAACAAACGGCCTCATTGTTTCGGGCACCAGCCCCAACGGGAGACTCGTCGAAATCATCGAGCTCATCGACCATCCCTGGTTTATCGGCTGTCAATTTCATCCCGAATTCCGCTCCAAGCCCGACCAGCCCCACCCGCTTTTCCGCGATTTTGTGAAGGCCTCGCTCGCGCACAAGGTTGAAAAATGACCGCGCTTGAAAAGAAGAAAACCCGCGCGGTCCGCGTGGGGGCCATCCGCGTCGGGAGCGGCCATCCGCTTGTCCTCTTCGCCGGCCCCTGCGTCGTTGAAAATGAAAAGAGCGCCATTCGTCACGCCTGGGCCATTCAAAAAATCGCCCGCCGTCTCCGCCTTCCTTATATCTACAAATCCAGCTACGACAAGGCCAACCGCAGTTCGATCGGTTCTTTTCGCGGCCTGGGTCTCGGGCAGGGCCTGGCCATTTTGGCGAAGGTGAAAAAAGAGACCGGCTTGCCGATTTTGACCGACGTGCACACCGCCGAAGAAGTCCGCGAGGCCGCGCGCGTGGCGGATGTTTTGCAGATCCCGGCGTTTCTCTGCCGGCAGACGGATCTTTTGCTGGCCGCGGCCGCGACGGGAAAAGCGGTGAACGTGAAGAAGGGCCAGTTTTTGGCGCCCTGGGAAATGGGAAACGTGGTCGAAAAGATCGCCTCGGCGGGGAATAAAAATATTTTGCTGACGGAGCGGGGGACCTGCTTCGGTTACAACGCGCTCGTCAATGATTTCCGTTCGATCCCGATCATGAAGCGGTTCGGCTATCCCGTCATTTTTGACGCGACGCATTCGGTCCAACAGCCCGGCGGGCTCGGGAAAAGTTCCGGAGGCGACCGGCAGTTCGTGCCGGTGCTGGCCCAGGCGGCCGTGGCGGCTGGCGCCGACGGGGTTTTTATGGAAGTGCATGAAAACCCGGACCGCGCCCCGAGCGACGGGCCGAACATGGTCAGGCTCGCGGATCTCGAGAGGCTCCTCGAGCGCCTTTTAAAACTCGGCCGCGTGGTGCGAAATGGTTTTTAGGCGCGGGGTGAAGATCGCCAGACAAGTGATCCGGATCGAGCGCGACGCGCTGTCGGATTTGCTTTTACGGATCGACGCGCGCTTTGAGCGGGCCTGCGAACTCATTTTGAAATCGAAAGGGCGCGTGGTTGTCACCGGCATGGGCAAGCCCGGATTCATCGCGCAGAAAGTTTCGGCGACGCTGTCCTCGACCGGCACGCCTTCGCTTTTTTTGCATCCGGCCGAGGCCCTTCACGGGGATCTGGGGCGGGTGATGAAAGAGGACGTCGTCATCGCGTTTTCCAACAGCGGACAGACCGAGGAGCTTGTGAAACTCCTGCCGCTCATCCGGCGGATCGGCGCGAGGCTCATTTCCTTTACGGGAAATCCGAAATCGATTTTGGCGAAATCAAGCGACGTGGCGCTCGACACGCGCGTGAAAAAAGAAGCCTGCCCGCTCAATTTGGCGCCCACGGCCTCGACCACCGTGATGCTGGCTTTGGGGGACGCGCTGGCCCTCGAGCTTCTGGAACGCAAAGGCTTTAAGGCCGAAGATTTCGCGTTTTATCATCCCGCCGGAAATTTGGGCAGGAAATTGACGCTCAAAGTTTCCGACATCATGCGCCGCGGCCGCGACAACCCCATCGTTCCCGAAACGATGAGGGTGAGAGAGGTGCTCCTCCGCATCACGCGGGCGCGCGCGGGATCGGCGACGGTCGTGGACAAAAAGGGACATCTCAAAGGGATTTTCACGGACGGGGACTTGAGGCGGCACCTGAAAGACGAGACGCGGATACTGGGGAGACCCGTCTCGGAAGTGATGACGCGCGGTCCGGTCACCGCCGCGGCCGGGGGACTCGCCGCGCAGGCGCTTCAGCTTTTGCGCGCGAGAAAAATCGATGAGCTTCCGGTCGTGGACGCCCGCCGCCGTCCCGTCGGGCTTTTGGACGTGCAGGATCTCTTGAAGGCCGGGATCGTCTGAGCGTGCCGGCCGGGGACCTGAAAGAACGCATTCAAAAAATAAAGCTCGTCATCGTCGACAACGACGGCGTCCTGACCGACGGGCGCATCGTGTTCGGGGATTACGGCGACGAACTCAAATTTTTTGACGCGCAGGACGGGCATGGCCTGGCGATGCTGCACCGCGCGGGCCTGGTGACGCTCATGGTGAGCGGACGGAAATGCCGGATCAATTCCCGCCGCGCCAAGGAAATGAAAATCACGAAACTTTATCAGAATATTCATGATAAACTGAAGATTTTTGAGAAGATCGTAAAACAATTCAAGATGAAACCCGAAGAGATCTGCTACATCGCGGATGACCTGATCGATCTCCCGATCCTTTCGAGGGTGGGCCTGGCGGTGGCCGTCCCGAACGCGGTGCCCGAGGTGAAACAGATCGCCCACTACGTGACTGAAAGACCCGGCGGGCGCGGGGCGGTGCGCGAGCTGGCGGACATGATTTTGAAAACTCAGGACAAATGGAAAGCCGTGACGGAAAGGTATTTCAGGTAAAATCAGTTTGCGATCCCATTTTCATCGTCAGAATGTTCCCCTCGTCGTTCTTTTTGCGGCGTGTCTCGCCGCGGTGATGCTTTTTTTCGTCCACGAAAGGGAAAAGAGACAGGCCCTGCGCGAACGATCGGTCCAGGCCTCCGCCGGCCCGCGCGATCAGCAGATCCAGCATTTTGTCCTGACGGGTTTTGACGACAGGGGAAAGAAATTTTGGGATCTCGAGGGCGGCACCGCCAGGATCGATCCGGACCAGACCGTGTACCTGGATGACAACGTGACCCTCAGGCTCCGCGACAACACGCTCGTCAAAACCAGCAAAGTCACCTGGGCTCAAAATTCGAGCCTCATGACCACGAACGCGCCGGTGGTGGTGAACCGCGAGGCCACCGTGATCCACGGGCGGGGCGCCATCGGCCGGCCGAATGAGAGTTTTATTCAGATCAACCGCGACATCCGCATGACCCTAAACGCCTCGGCCCACCTGACCTGCCAGGGGCCGATGAAGGTTTATTACAAAGAGAACAAGATGGTCTTTTTCCGCAAGGTGAGGGTGAAGGACTCGCGCGGTGTCCTTTCGGCCAACCGCATGGACGTTTTCATGGACGAACACAAGAAAGTGGACAAGGTGATCGCCATCGGAAACGTCGTCATCGAGCGCGGAACGGACACGACCCATTCCCAGCGCGCCATCTACAGTCTTTTGACGGGCGCCGTGCGCCTCGAGGGGAGTCCCGAGATCACGCTTCATAAAGGAGGGGCCGGCTTCCTTGACAGCGCTGCTGGAAACTAGAACCTTAAAGAAAACCTACAACGGCCGCACGGTCGTGAACGGCGTGGACCTGGCGATTTATCCCGGCGAGATCGTGGGGCTTTTGGGTCCCAACGGCGCGGGAAAGACCACCACGTTTTACATGGTGACCGGCATCGTCAGGCCCGACAGCGGGAACATTCTGTTTGACCATCGCGACATCACGCGCTACCCGATGCACAAACGCGCCCAGATGGGCATCGGCTATCTTTCCCAGGAACCTTCGATCTTCCGGAAGCTGACGGTCGAAGAAAATATCCTGGCCGTTTTGGAAACCCTCCAGCTACCCGAACCCGAGCGGCAGAAGCGCCTGGAGGAGCTTCTGAGCGAGTTGGGCATCAAGCATTTGAGAAAATCAAAGGCCATGACCCTTTCGGGCGGCGAGCGGCGGCGTCTCGAGATCACGCGGGCGCTGGTGACGCACCCCCTTTGCATCCTGCTCGACGAGCCCTTTTCGGGGATCGATCCGATCGCGGTTTCGGATTGCCAGAACCTGATCCGGGAATTGAAGAAAAAGGGCCTGAGTATTTTGCTCACCGACCACAACGTGCGCGAGACCCTCGCGATCACCGACCGCGCCTACATCATGTCCGAGGGGAAGATCCTCATCTCCGGCGGCAAAGACGAGCTTTTGACCAACAAAGAGGCTCGCAAAATTTACCTGGGCGAAAAGTTTACGATGTGACGGAAATGTGATAAAATTTCCGTCTGGAAAATTTATGGAAATCGACATCAGCGGCCGGCATTTTCATGTCACCGCGCCTTTGAAAGCGTACGTCACCGAAAAGCTCGGGAAACTGGAGAAGTACGCGCTCAAGCTCGAAACCGCGCGCGTGATTTTCGAGGTCCAGCGCTTTCATCACCTGGCCGAGATCGTGGTGCGGGGAAAAAACCTGCGCCTGACCGCGCGGGAGGAAAACGCGGACACCTATGCGGCGTTCGACGAGTGTTTCGGGAATATTCAGCTTCAGCTTCGTCGCCAGCACGACCGCATAAAAGACCACAAGGCCCGGCGTTTTGAAGGCGCGCGCGCGGACAAACGCCGGAAGGAGCGGTCGTGAAATCGAGTTTAAAAAATTTGAAAGATTGCCGCGTGAAATTATCGGTGGAAGTGGAGGGCGCGCGGGTCGAGGACCGTTTCCGGGAGGTCTTGAAGGATTTTCAAAAGGCCGCGACCCTTCCCGGTTTTCGCGCCGGCAAGGCCCCGATGGAGATGGTCGAGAAAAAATTCGCCAGGGAAGCCGAGGAGGAAGTTTTAAAATCGCTCATCCCGGAGGCCTATCACCAGTCGGTGGCGGCGCAGAAAGTTTCTCCGGTGTCGCTTCCGTCGATCTCGGAGGTGAGGCTCGAGCGCGGCCGGCAATTGACCTTTGTCGCCGAATTTGAACGTTCGCCGGAGTTTTCCGTTAAAAATTATAAAGGCATCCGGCTGAAAAGAGGGTCCGAGGAGGTGAGCGCCCAGGACATGGAAAAGGCCATGACCTCTCTTTTGGAATCGAAGGCGGAGCTCATCCCGATCCTCGAGCCGCGCGCGGTCCAAAAAGGCGATTTTATCGTCGCCGACATCGAAATTTGGAAGGACGGCGCGTACGCGCCCGCCAAAAAAAGCGCGCTCCTGCATGTCGAGCCGAGCGAGCAGGATGATTTTTACGACAAGGTCGCCGGCGCGCGTGTCGACGAGGTGCGTGAGATTTTGGCCGGCCCGGCCCGGACGCCGCATTACAAGATTTGGATCCGCGACATCAAGGAAAAGAAACTGCCCGTTCTGGACGAGGAGCTTGCCCGGGGTTTCGGAAAGGCCTCGCTCGAGGAATTGCGCGAGGCCGTGCGAAAAGACACGGCGCGGTACAAACGCTCGGAGTCATTTGAAAAAATGAAAACCGAGCTTTTCGGGAAACTTTTGAATCTGGTCTCGTTCACGGCGCCGGAAGGGCTGGTGGATCGCCAAAAACAGGAATTGCTCGAACAGACGCGCAAACAGTTTGCGCGCATGGGGGTCGGGCAGAAATTTGACGAAGAAAAACCGGAGCTTGAAAAGCAGGCCCTCACCCGCGCGCGGGACCAGGTGAGGCTGTACTTTATCCTGCGCCGGATCGCCCAACTTGAAAAGATCGTACTGAACGAAGAGGAGCTCGCCCGGCGCCTCGACGCGCTCGCGGCGGAGTCGGGCAGGCCCTTGGACGAGGCCCGGCGCGTTTTTGAGGAGGATTTGCGGGAGAGCATGCTGGAAACGAAGACCATTGATTTTTTGATCGCAAACGCGAAGTTTGAAGAGAAGTAGTCAGTGGTTAGTAGTTAGAAGCAAACAAGGTTGCTTCTAACTTCCAGCTACTAACTTCTAGCTACTAAACAGGAGGTTTTATGAGCATTCTGGTTCCGATGGTCATTGAACAAACCGGCCGCACCGAGCGCGCGTACGACATTTATTCGCGGCTTTTGAAAGACCGCGTGGTGTTTATCGGCACGCCGATCGACGACGTGGTCGCCAATCTCATTGTGGCGCAGCTCCTTTTCCTGCAGATGGAAGACCCGGAGAAGGAGATCAGCGTCTACATCAATTCCCCCGGCGGCTCGATCACCAGTGGTCTTGCGATTTACGACACGATGCAGTTTTTGAAGCCGGACGTCGCGACTTATTGCATCGGGCAGGCGGCCAGCATGGGCGCGGTTTTGCTCGCGGCGGGGACGAAGGGCAAGCGCTACTCCCTGCCCAACGCGCGCGTCATGATCCACCAACCCTGGGGAGGCGTGCAGGGCGTGGCGGCGGACATCAACATTCAAGCCAAGGAGATTCAAAATTTGAAAGACCGCCTGAACCGGATCCTCGCCAAACACACGGGGCAGGAGGTGGCGAAGATCGAAAAGGACACCGACCGCGACTATTTCATGTCGGCCGAAGAGGCCAAGGCCTACGGCCTGGTCGATGAAGTGGTCGTGAATATCCGCTCACTCAAAAAATAATTAAAAAATAAGGAACGGCGATGAAAGAATTTTTACTGCTGACGCCGGGACCGACCAGTGTTCCCGCGCGGGTGCTTGAGAAAACGGCCCTCCCCATGATCCATCACCGCACGAAGGAATTTCAGGGCATCCTCGAGCGCGTGAACGCGAACCTGCAAAAAATTTTTCTGACGAGGCATCCCGTGATGACCTTCGCCGCCTCCGGCACGGGGGCCATGGAGGCGTCGATCACGAATTTATTTTCAAAAGGCGACACGGCGCTTTCTTTTTCAGCCGGAAAATGGGGCGAGCGCTACCGCGACATCGCGCGCGCGTACGGGCTCGATGTGAAGAGTTTTGAAAAAACGTACGGGGAGGCGTTCACGCCCCGGGAGATCGAGGCGGGCCTGAAACAGCACCCTGGCGCGCGCGCGGTGATCGTGACCCTTTGCGAGACGTCGACGGCGGTTTTGCATCCGGTGGAGGCGATCGCCAAAGTGACGCAGAAGCACGGCGCGCTGTTGTTGGTCGATGCCATCAGCGGCCTGGGCTGCGATCCGCTCAAGATGGACGAATGGGGCGTGGA
This sequence comes from Candidatus Omnitrophota bacterium, assembly GCA_016197155.1. Classification (GTDB taxonomy): domain Bacteria; phylum Omnitrophota; class Gorgyraeia; order 2-02-FULL-51-18; family 2-02-FULL-51-18; genus JACPWF01. The sequence continues at coordinate 27,945 of JACPWF010000036.1, forward strand.
CGTCGTGGTGGCGGGAAGCCAGAAGGGGCTCATGCTCCCGCCGGGGCTGGCCTTTGTCGCTTTGAATGAGCGCGCCTCCGCCAAAATCACGGCCTCGAATCTGCCGAAATATTATTTTAATTTTACGGAAACCCTGAAGATGATGAAAAAAAACGACACGCCGTTCACGCCGGCCGTGAGCCTCATCCGCGGGCTCGACGAGGCCCTTGTCATGCTTTTGGAAGAGGGGATCGAAAAAGTCTGGAGGCGTCACGCCGAAACCGCCGCGTGGGTGAAGTCAAAGGTCGCCTCGCTCGGCCTCAAACTTTTTTCAAAGGCGCCGACGAACGCGCTCACGGCGATTGAGATGCCCAATCCGATCGATTCCGGGGCCGTGATCAAGGTCATGCGCGACGAGCACCGCGTCGTGATGGCCGATGGGCAGGGGGAATTGAAGGGCAGGATCGTGCGCTTTGCCCACATGGGCGCGGCGTGCACGCCCGCCGACGCGCGGCGGGGCTTCGAGGCGTTCACGGACGCGATGGCGAAAGCCGGTTTTAAAATTGAGGCGGCCGTTTAATGGTTAAAATTCTTATTTGCGACGAGCTGGCCGAGGAAGGCCTCGGATTATTCCGTCAGGAAAAAAATCTGTCCGTTGTTTTGAAGACGAAACTTCCTCTCGAAGAGCTTAAGAAACAGATCGCCGACGCCGACGCCTGCATCGTGCGCTCGGGGACTCAGCTCACGGCGGACGTGATCGGGGCCGCCAGGAAACTAAAAGTCATCGGGCGCGCCGGCGTGGGTCTCGACAACGTCGACGTCGAGGCCGCGTCTAAAAAAGGGATCATCGTGATGAACACGCCCGGAGGGAACACGATCTCGGCCGCCGAGCACACGTTTTCCCTCCTCATGGCGCTGGCGCGGAATATCCCGCAGGCGAGTGTCTCCGTCAAAAAAGGGGAGTGGGAAAGGAAAAAATTCACGGGTGTCGAGCTTTACGAGAAAACGCTGGGGATCCTGGGTCTGGGCCGGATCGGAACCGAGGTGGCCAGGCGCGCGCAGGCCTTCGGCATGCGCGTGATCGGCTATGACCCTTTCCTGCGCGCGGAAAAAGCGCTCGAGATCGGCGTCGAGGCCGTTTCGCTGGACGAACTTTTGAAACAATCGGATTTCCTGACGCTCCACATGCCGCTCACCGCCGAAAACCGGCACCTGATCGGCGCGAAGGAACTTGAGAAGATGAAAAAAACCGCGCGCGTCATCAACTGCGCCCGCGGAGGGCTGGTGGATGAGGCCGCGCTCGCCGAGGCCATTAAAAACGGACGCCTCGCCGGGGCCGCGCTCGACGTGTTTGAGACCGAGCCGCCGGGGGACGGGGCGATCGTGGGCCTGCCGCAGGTGATCGTGACCCCGCATCTGGGCGCGTCGACCGAAGAGGCGCAGATCGCCGTGGCCGTCGACGTCGTGCAGAGCGTCATTGATTTCTTCAAAGGCAAAAGCATCCGCAACGCCGTGAATTTTCCGTCCGTGGATCCCGAAGTGCTCGAGCAGATCAAGCCCTACATTCATTTGGCGGAAAAAATGGGCTCGCTCCTCGCCCAGCTCATCGAGGGCCAGATCCTTCAGGTGGACATCGAATACCACGGACAGGCCGTGGGTTATGAGGCCACGCCGATCACGGTGGCGGCCATCAAAGGACTTTTGGCGCCGATTTTGGCCGAGAGCGTCAATTACGTGAACGCCTCTTTTCTGGCCAAGGAGCGCGGGATCAAGATCACCGAGGCCAAGACATCCGACGCCTCGCGTTATTCCAATTTGATCGATCTCGACGTCCGCACCGATAAAAAAACGAGCAAGATTTCCGGGACCGTGTTCACGCGCGAAGACACGCGGGTGGTCCGGCTCGACGGTTTTGACGTCGAGGTGGCGCCGGAGGGGTATCTCCTCCTCATCTCCAACCGCGACGTCCCGGGGATCGTGGGCCAGATCGGCACCCTTTTAGGCGCGGGCGGCGTCAACATCGCCGGCATGACGCTCGGCCGCGACAAGCCCGGGGGGCAGGCGAGAACCCTTCTCAAAATTGACAGCGCCGTGCCGGACGCGGTGATGCATCAGATCAAAAAGGCGAAGAACGTCTTAGACGCCAAACTCATCAGGCTTTAATGAATACCGTTGTCGTCGGCGCCCAGTGGGGCGATGAAGGCAAGGGCAAGATCATTGACATCTTGTCCGAGAAAACCGATTTTGTCGTCCGTTACCAGGGCGGCAACAACGCGGGCCACACCGTCGTCAAAAAAAACGGCGAGTTCATTCTTCACCTGGTCCCTTCCGGAATTTTTCATCAAAACGTGCGCTGTGTGATCGGCAACGGCGTCGTCGTCGATCCGGCCGCGCTTCTGGGCGAAATCGGGGAGTTGAAAAAAAAGGGCGTCTCGGTCGGGGGCCGTCTTTTTGTGAGCGAACGCGCGCACCTCATCCTGCCGTATCACCGGATTTACGACCGCCTGCGCGAGGATAAAAAAGGATTTCTGAAGATCGGCACGACGGGCCGCGGCATCGGGCCCAGTTACGGCGACAAGGCCATGCGCTCGGGCATCCGGATCGTGGATTTGTACGACGCGGCGGTTTTCCGCGACAAACTGCGCGTGAGCCTTCTCGAGAAAAACGAAATTTTCAATAAAATTTACGGCTTCGAGGGATTCGATTTCGAAAAAATTCATGACGAATACCTCGGCTACGCCAAACGGATGAAACCCTTTGTCTGCGACACGGCCCTGGTCCTGCACGAGGCGGTGAAAAAAAGAAAATCCATCCTCTTTGAGGGCGCGCAGGGCACGCACCTCGACGTGGATCACGGGACCTATCCTTTTGTGACCTCGAGCTCCGTCGTCGCGGGGGGCGCGGCCGCCGGCGCGGGTGTCCCGCCGACGGTGATCGATGAGGTGATCGGCGTCGTGAAGGCGTACACCACGCGCGTGGGCGAGGGGCCGTTTCCGACCGAGTTTGACGAAACGCTCATGAACACCGTCCGCCAAAAAGGCAAAGAATTCGGCGCCACCACCGGGCGGCCGCGCCGCTGTGGGTGGTTTGACGCCATCCTCGCGCGGTATTCCTGCATCGTGAACGGGATCAGTCAAATCGCGGTGACGAAGCTCGACGTGCTGGATGATTTGAAAGAGATTAAAATCGGCGTGGGTTACCGGTACGGCGGAAAATGGCTCCGTCATTTTCCGGCGTCGCTGGCCGCGCAGACAAACGCCGAACCCGTTTACGAAACGCACCCGGGCTGGCTCGAGGACACGTCCGCCATTAAAAAATTTTCCCTCCTTCCCAAAAATGCCAAACGCTACCTCAGGCGGCTTTCCGGGCTTCTCGAGGCGCCGGTCACGATCCTGTCGGTGGGTTCTCACGAGAATCAGACGCTTTTCATGCGGGGCGCCAAACGGCATGGAAAATAAGATCCCCCGGCACATCGCGATCATCATGGACGGCAACGGCCGTTGGGCGCGGGAGCGCGGGCTTCCGCGCGCGGCGGGGCACCGGGCGGGTGTCAAGACCGTCCGCGAGATCGTGAAGGCGTCGCTGGATCTGGGCGTGCCGGTTCTCACCCTTTACGCCTTCAGCCAGGAAAATTGGAAGCGTCCCAAAGAGGAGGTGAGCCTTCTCATGGAACTGCTCGATTATTTTTTGAATAAGGAAATTGACCGGCTGAAAAAAGAGGGCGTGCGCGTGCGCACCATCGGCCGGATCGAGGCCCTGCCGGAGCGGACATTGAAAAAAGTGAAGGCCGCCATGGAGGCGACGCGGCACAACGACAAGCTCATCCTGAATGTGGCGCTCAATTACGGCGCGCGCACGGAAATTTTAGACGCCGTGAATCAGATCGTGGAAAAGGCCCGCGCGGGCGGCGTGCCGGGCATGAACGGCTCGGGGCTGACGGAGGAGGTGTTTTCCAATTACCTGTACACGAAGGGCCTGCCGGACCCGGATCTTTTGATCCGCACGAGCGGCGAGATGCGCCTCAGCAATTTTCTTTTGTGGCAGTTGTCGTACGCGGAGATCTACATCACGAAAAAATACTGGCCCGATTTCGCGCGCGAGGACTATCTAAAGGCGATCCGGGAATACCAGAGGCGGGACAGGCGGTTCGGCGACATTTGCGCGGAGGATGCCGCCGGCCGATGAGCGCGTTTTCGACCCTTTCCCAGCGCGTGATCACGGGCCTCGTCCTCATCGGCGCCACCGCGGCGATCCTGTTTTTCTCGACGCCGTTTTATTTCAGCGTGGAGGTGACGCTTTTTGTGGCCCTCGGGCTTCTCGAATTTTTCAATTTAATGCGGGAGGGAAATGTCCCCGTTTACCGGTTTTTCGGCGTGTCGATGGGGATCGTGGTGCCGGTGCTTGTTTACATGGAACTGGGAATGGCCGAATCCGGCGAGATCCTTTTTATCGTGCTCGGGTGCCTCTTTTTATTCGTGCTCCAATTTTTCCGCAAAGACAATTCCCAGGCCCTCATCGGCATCTCGCTCACGCTATTCGGAATTTTGTACGTGAGCTGGTTTTTGAGTTTTTTGATCAAGATCCGCTTTCTCGAAGGCGGGGCCTGGTGGGCGGCGTATCTCATCGCGGTGACGAAGGCCGCGGACATCGGCGCCTATTTTGTGGGGACCGCGGCGGGCCGGCACAGTTTGATTCCCCACATCAGCCCCAAAAAGTCCGTCGAGGGCACTTTCGCGGGGTTGGGCGCGAGCGTCCTGGTGTCATGGGCCCTCGGGCCCTATCTGCCGATCCGTTTCGGCGCGGGGCACTTGGCGGTGGTCGGCCTTTTGATCGGCGCCGTCGGCCAGATCGGGGATCTTTCCGAATCGCTCATGAAACGTTTTTGCGACACGAAGGATTCGGGGCGGCTTCTCCCGGGAATGGGCGGGGTCCTGGACGCCGCGGACAGCATTCTCTTCACCGCGCCGATATTTTATTTTCATTTGAGAATATTTGCATGAAAAAAAAGGTTTTGATTCTCGGGTCCACCGGCTCGGTCGGTGAAAATACGCTCCGCGTGATCGAGGCGTTCCCGGACCGCTTCCAAGTCGCGGGTCTGGCGGCCGGCTCGAATGCCAAGCGCCTGGCGGAGCAGGCGGCCAAACACCGCCCCGAGGGCGTCTATCTCCATGATTCCGCCAAGGGGGATCTGTCCGCGTTTTGTTCGTCGGTGGACTACGACATTTTGGTCGCGGCCACCAGCGGCACCACGGCCCTTTTGCCGGTGATCGAGGCGCTTAGAAACGGCCGCCGCGTGGCGCTGGCGAACAAGGAAATTCTCGTCGTGGCGGGGGGCCTCGTCATGGCGGCCCTTCGCGAAAATCCGGTCGCTTCGCTCATTCCCGTGGACAGCGAACACAGCGCCATTTTTCAATGCCTGGGCGGATGCCGCGCCCACGGCGTCGAGCGCCTCATCCTCACCGGTTCCGGAGGCCCCTTGCGCGAGGTGTCTTCGGAAAATTTTCCCAATATTTCCAAAGAAACCGTGGTGAATCATCCGAAATGGAAAATGGGCAAAAAAATTTCCGTGGATTCGGCCACACTCATGAATAAGGGACTTGAGATCATCGAGGCGTCCTGGCTTTTTGATCTGGCGATCGAGCGCATCGAGGTGCTGGTGCATCCCGAGGCGGTGGTCCATTCGATGGTGGAGTTTAAGGATGGCGCGATCCTGGCGCAGTTGGGCGTCACCGACATGCGGCTCCCGATTCAGTACGCGCTTTCGTTCCCCGAGCGATGGGACTCGCCGGGCCTGCGGCTGGATTTTAAGGAATTGAACCCACTGCATTTTTATCCGGCGGACAGGAAAAAATTTCCGTGCCTCGCGCTCGCCATCGACGCGGCCAAAAAATCGGGAAGCGCGCCCTGCGTTTTGAGCGCGGCGGACGAAGTGGCCGTGCGGGCGTATCTCGAGGACCAGATCGGTTTCACGGACATCCCGCGCGTGATCGAGACCGTGCTGTCGCATCACCGCCACGTCCCGGATCCGGACCTGCCCCAGATTCAATCGATCCACGCCTGGGCGGCTGAGGAGACGCAAAAATTATGTTTAGCGGACTAGTTTTTCTCGTTGTTTTGGGAGTCCTGGTCGTCGTGCACGAGTGGGGGCATTTTGTCGTGGCGCGCCTGGTGGGGATCCGCGTGGAAAAATTCTCGATCGGTTTCGGGCCCGTGGTCTTCGCCAAACGGTTCGGCGAGACCGAATTCTGTGTTTCTCTCCTGCCCCTGGGCGGATTCGTCAAACTCGCGGGGGAAAATCCGAACGAATCGCGCGGCGAGGCCTGGGAGTTTAATTCCAAATCCCTTTTGCAAAAATTCATGGTGGTGTTCGCGGGCCCTTTCATGAACGCGGCCCTGGCGTTCCTGCTTTTTTCATTCATTTTCCTCTTCGGCCAGCCCATGCCCGTCGCGAAAATCGGAAGGGTTCTTGACGGCACACCCGCCAAGACCGCGGGCCTGGCCGCCGATGACCGCATTCTCGAGGTGAACCGGACCCCGGTGTCGCGCTGGGACGAAGTGCTCGTCGAGGTGCACAAAGGAAAAAACCCGACTGTGTTCAGCGTGGACCGCGGGGGATTGCCTCTTGAGATCCGTGTCATCCCTCAAACCGGCCAGGGCCGCGCGCCGTTTGTGGGGATCGCGCCCTCGAGCGAGGTGATTTACCTGAAAAGCGGCTTTTGGGAATCTTTTCGCCTCGGCGCCGACCGCGTCGCGAAACTCACGGGCATGATCTTTTTATCCCTATGGCTCATGGTGACCGGCGCCATGCCGTTTAAGGACGCCGTCACCGGCCCGATCGGGATTTTTTTCATGACCCAGCAGGCCGCGCAGATGGGCATTTTGTATCTTTTGGATTTCACCGCGTCGCTCAGCGTGAGCCTCTTTGTTTTGAATCTTCTCCCGATCCCGGTGCTGGACGGGGGGCACGTGCTCTTTATCGTGATCGAGCGGCTGAAAGGCTCGCCGCTCAAAGAATCGGTGAAGGAGAGAATGACGCAGGCCGGTTTGACGGCACTCCTCGTTTTAATGGCATTTGTCATCTTTCAGGACATTCACCGTTTCTCGGTTCTGGAAAATATCATGAACCTCGCGCGCCGAAAATAAAAATATGCTCTGGACAAAATTTCTCATTCCGACGCTGAAAGAAATTCCCCAGGAGGCCGAGATCAAAAGCCACCGGCTCATGCTGAGGGCGGGGCTCATCCGGAAACTGGCCAGCGGCACGTACAGCTACCTGCCGCTGGGTTTGAGGGCGCTTCAAAAAGCCGAGCGCATCGTTCGCGAGGAGATGGATCGCGCGGGGGCGCTCGAAGTGCTTTTGCCTGCCCTGCACCCGGCTGAGATCTGGAAAGAGTCCGGGCGCTTGGAGATCCTGGGCGAGGACATGATCCATTTCAAGGACCGGCACGGGAGGGAAAACGTGCTCGGCCCCACGCACGAGGAAGTGATCACGGACCTGGCGCGGCGCGAAATCCATTCGTACAAACAACTGCCGGTGACGCTTTACCAGATCCAGACCAAATTCCGCGACGAGATGCGCCCGCGGTCGGGGGTGATCCGCAGCCGCGAATTTCTCATGAAGGACGCGTACAGTTTTCACGCGACCAATGAAAGTCTCGATGAAACCTATAACGTGATGAAAGAAGTTTATAAGAAAATTTTCACGCGCTGTGGGCTTGATTTTCACGTCGTCGAGGCCGACCCGGGCGCCATGGGCGGGAGCGGCTCGCAGGAATTCATTCTATTTTCCGAAGCCGGCGAGGACCGGATGGTTCAGATCGGCCACGACGGTCCTGTTGTGAGTGTTGAAATGACCGCCAGAAAACTCAAAAATTTGGCATTTTCCAAGAACGCGCCATCAGGAAAGTATTACAAAGAGTATACGCCGGGGCATTCGAGTGTTGAAGCGGTGGCCAAATTTCTTAAGAAAAAACCATCGGATCTCGTAAAAACCATGATTTATGGACGACCTGATGGGTCATTTTTTGAAGTTCTTGTGCGTGGCGATCATGAGGTCAGTGAATTCAAAGTTGGAAAAATTGAGCCCGGCTGTTTCATGGCTTCCCGCGAGGCCATCGAAAAAATGGGTTTTGCGTTTGGATACAGCGGCCCATTCGGAACAAATCTTAAAGCTTATATGGACGAAGACGTGCTTGAGATGCATAATTTTGTGACAGGCGCAAATATTAAAGATCATCATCTGCTCGATGTTAATCCCGGAGATATCCGTAGCGACGATATTCAAGCAGGCGATTTTCGTCAGGTTGTGGAGGGCGACAAGTCGCCGGACGGACAGCCGCTTTTATTTAAAACCGCGATCGAGCTCGGCCATATTTTTAAACTCAATCTCCGTTATTCGGTTCCTCTCAAGGCCCATTTCCTCGACAAAAACGGAAAAGAAAATCCGCTCGTCATGGGCTGTTACGGGATCGGCGTCAACCGCATCCTCGCCGCGGCGATCGAACAGCGCGCGGATGAAAAGGGCATCGTGTGGCCCAAAAACATCAGCCCCTTTCAGGCGCTGGTCACCGCGCTTGACCCCGAGGACGCCCAATCCCGGGAGATCATCCGGTCGGTCCTTGATTCCGAGGCACTGGCCGAAAAAGGCGTCGACGTCCTCGTGGACGACCGGCAGGAGTCGGCGGGCGTCAAATTCAACGACGCCGACCTGATCGGGATTCCCCTCGGCGTGATCCTGGGCCCCAAGAATTTGAAGCAGGGCAAGGCTGAAATCAAGATCCGAAAGACCGGCCAAATCACGGTGGTTGACATTCCCTCGCTCGTCCCGGAAATCCTCAAGGCCCTTGACAATCTGAGCTAAATTTGCTAGCCTGAATTCGTTAACGGGATTGGTTTTGAGAGAGTGGGCGCTTGCCCACTTTTTTTATTCTATGGACATCGAAGGCTTGCATCAAACGATTAAAAGCCGCCTGGAGGCGATGGGCGCGGAGCTTGTGGATCTGGCTTTCAGAAGGAGCGGCTCCCGGAGCGTTTTGACGGTGACCGCGGACAAGCCCGGGGGCATCACGCTTGAGGACTGCGCGGCGATCAATCAGGACCTCGGCCGTTCGCTCGAAGAGGCGATGGAGGGGCCCACTCTTTTGGAGGTGAACAGTCCCGGCCTCGACCGGCCGCTCGAAACCGAGCGGGATTTTTTGAGGGCCGTGGGAGAAGATTTGCGGCTCACGGTGAAGGACGAATCGGGGGCGGTTCAAAGTTTTATGGGAAGGCTTGCGGGAATGGAGAATGGCAAACTGAAGTTTGAGCGCCGGATGCCCAAAGGGCCCGGCGTACAACTCGAGATTCCTTGGGACGCGGTGGTCCGCGCGGTGCGCGAGATCCGGTTCAAACGGTAACGGGAAGGATGGGAAAGTGAGCACGGAATTATTGAACGTTCTGGAAAATATCGAGCGGGAAAAAGGGATCAGCCGGCAGATCTTGGTGGAGTCCATCGAGGCCGCGCTCGTCTCCGCGGCGAAAAAAGTTTTGCACGACAAGGACAAAGCGATCGAGGTGAAAGTCGACGTCGAAAACGGGCGGATCCGCATTTTCTCGGACGGCAAGGAAATCGTCTCGAACGAATTCGGCCGCATCGCCGCGCAGACGGCAAAGCAGGTCATCTTTCAGAAGATCCGCGAGGCCGAGCGCGACGTGATTTTTGGCGAGTTCCAGGCGAAGGCCGAATCGATCACCAGCGGCACCGTCTACCGTTTTGAAAAGGGCGCGCTTCTCGTGGATCTGGGAAAGACCGAGGGGATCCTGCCGAAGCGCGAGATGTCCCCGCGCGACAACTACCGCCAGGGCGACACGATCCGCGCGTACATTTTGGAAGTGACCAAAACCGCCAAAGGCCCGCAGGTGATTTTGTCGCGCAGTCATCCCGGTTTCGTGAAGCGCCTCTTTGAGATGGAGGTGCCGGAAGTGGCCGACGGCCTGGTTGAGATCCGCTCCGTGTCCCGCGAGGCCGGCGACCGCACAAAGATCGCGGTTTGGTCAAAAAATGAAAAAGTGGACTGCGTCGGCGCCTGCGTGGGCATTCGCGGTTCGCGCGTGAAAGGGGTCGTGAAGGAGCTTCAGGGCGAAAAGATTGACATCATCCGCTGGAGCGACAACGCGGAGGAATTCATTCAGGCCGCGCTCAGCCCCGCGCAGGTGTCCTCCGTTAAAATTTTGACCGCCGAGGAAAAAAAAGTCGAGGTGATCGTGGACGATGAGCAATTGTCGCTGGCGATCGGAAAGAACGGCCAAAACGTGCGGCTGGCCTCAAAGCTCACCGGCTGGTCGATCGATATCCGTTCAAAGAAGGACATTGCCAAGGAAAAATTGGAGGCCACGATGACGCCCGTTGGAGAAACCGCCCCCGCGGCCGAGGCCCCGACGGCGGATCTCGAAGGGATCGAGGGCATCGGCCCCAAGACCGCGCAGGCCCTCGCCGAGGCGGGTTTTAAAACGCTGGAAGATTTGAAAAAGGCGGGGGAAAAAGATCTTCTGGCGGTGAAGGGAATCGGTAAAAAGACCGCGGAGAAAATTTTGAATGCCGTGAAAAAGGAAGAGCCCTCATGACCGAGCGCGTTCACACCCTCGCCAAAGAGCTGAAGATCCCGTCGAAGGACTTGATTGAAAAATTGAAGAAACTGAAGATCAAGGCCAAAAACCACATGAGTGCGCTCACGGATGAGGAGGTGCGCGCGGTGCGAAACACGCTCAAGAGCCCGCCGCCTCCGAAAAAACCGCTTTCGCAGACGCCTTCGATCGAAAGCGTCAAAAAAGAATTTTTATTGCAGCGTTTGGGGGCGAAGGCGGCTTCCCAGGAAACCCGGAAACCCGCGCCCGTGAGCGCGGGCCCGGCCGGGGCCTTGAGGAGAGGGGCGGCGCCCTCGGTCTTTGAAAAACCAAAGGCCCCCTCCGCCGTTGAAATTAAAAAAGCGCCGAAAACTTCCGCGGCGCCCATTTTTTCCCAGCCAGCGCCGGTCACGGCCCCGCCTCAGGCGGTGTCCGCGGCCCCCGAACCCAAGCGGACAAGAAAGATCGAGGTCGCCACGCCCATCACCGTCAAAGATCTGGCGGCGAAGTTTTTCGTCAGGCCGAGCGAGCTCATCCAGCGGCTCATCAAGATCGGGGTATTCGCGTCGATCAATCAGGCCATCAATTTTGAAATCGCCGGCAAGGTCGCGGTGGAATTCGGTTTTGAATTGGAAGAGACCAAGGCCGTCGAAGCCTCTCAAACGGAAGCGCCCAAAAAAACCGCGGACAAATCGCGTTTGGCGCCGCGCGCGCCTATCGTGACGTTCATGGGCCACGTCGATCACGGCAAGACTTCCCTGCTCGACGCGATCCGCAAAACCAAGGTCGCCGCCGGAGAAGCCGGCGGCATCACCCAGCATATCGGCGCGTACGAAGTCTTTCTGCCCAAAGGGGCCGTCACGTTTCTCGACACGCCGGGCCACGAGGCGTTCACGGCCATGCGCGCGCGCGGCGCCCGCGTGACGGATGTCGTCGTGCTCGTGGTGGCCGCGGATGACGGCGTCATGCCGCAGACGGTTGAGGCCATTGACCACGCCAAGGCCGCGAATGTTCCCATTATCGTCGCGATCAACAAAATCGATCTGCCGTCGGCCAACACCGACCGCGTGAAAAAAGGGCTGATGGAACACGGTTTGGCCGCCGAAGACTGGGGCGGCAAGACCATCATGACGGGCGTTTCCGCGAAAACCGGAAAGGGCATCGACGAACTTTTGGAAATGCTGGCGCTCGAGTCCGAGCTTCTGGAGCTTCGCGCCGATCCGGGCGCGCCCGCGTCGGGGGTCGTGATCGAGGCGGCGCTGGCCGCGGCGAGCGGCGTCTTGGCGACGGTGCTGGTGCAGGAGGGGACCCTGCGCGTGGGCGACGTGGTCGTGGTCGGCGCCGCTTACTGCAAGGTCCGCGCGATGATCAATGACCGCGGCCAAAGGGTCAAAGAGGCGCCGCCTTCGACGCCGGTTGAAATTTTAGGCCTGCCCGCCGTCCCCAAAGCGGGAGACCGTTTTCAAGTCATGAAAGACGAGCGCGAGGCCAAGACCCTGATCGATCAGATGACCGGCGGTGCGGGACACAAGGATGGGCTCGCCGGCCACATCACACTCGAGCACCTTTTTGAGGAAATTAAAGCGGGGAAGGTCGAGGAGCTGAAACTCATCGTCAAATCCGACGTTCAGGGATCGGTGGAGGCGCTTCGCTCGACGCTGGCCAAGATTCAATCCAAGAACGTGCGCCTGAACATCATTCATTCCGGCATCGGCGACATCAGCGAGTCGGATGTCATGCTCGCGGCGGCTTCCAACGCGGTCGTGATCGGATTCCATGTGGGGATGGCGACGACCGCGGGGGAATTCGCCGAGCGCGAACGCGTGGATGTCCGCTTTTACGAAATCATTTACGAAGTCAAGACCGCGATTGAAAAAGCGATGGAGGGCCTGCTGGCTCCGGAATTAAAAGAAATTTTTGTGGGGACGGCCTAGGTGCGCCAGGTTTTTAAGGTGTCCAAGGCCGGCACCATCGCCGGGTGCACGGTGACCAAGGGGAAGATCGTCCGCAATTTCACCTGCCGCGTCCTCCGCGCCGGTAAAGTTGTCCACGACGGCAAGATCACCAGCCTCAAGCGGTTCAAAGACGACGTGCGCGAGGTGCTCGAGGGATTTGAATGCGGCATCGGCGTGTCGAATTTTGAGGACATTCTGTCCGGCGACCGGATCGAGGTTTTTGAATTGCAAGAAAAGGCCAGGAAACTCGAGTAATGAGCCGCGTTCTCTCCGGCATGCGGCCCACGGGCCCTTTGCATCTGGGGCATCTCTTGGGCGCGCTTGAAAATTGGATTCATCTGCAGAACACGCACGAATGTTTTTTCATGGTGGCGGATTTGCACGCGCTCATGGGCGAATACGAGGACCCGCGCGAGATCGAAAAAAATTCGATCGCGATGGTCATCGACTGGCTGGCCTCGGGCATCGACCCCGAGAAAAGCACGATCTTTATCCAGTCGCAGATCCCCGAGCACGCGGAGCTGGCCCTGATCCTGGGGATGCTCACCCCGCTCGGGTGGCTTGAGCGAAACCCCACTTATAAGGAACAACTGCGCGAGATCAAGGGCCGGGACCTGACCACTTACGGATTTTTGGGTTATCCGGTTTTGCAGGCGGCGGATATTTTGCTTTATAAAGCCGATCAGGTCCCCGTCGGCGAGGATCAGCTGGCGCATCTCGAGCTCGCGCGCGAGATCGTCCGGCGTTTCAAGCGCCTTTACAAAAAAGATTTTTTCCCGGAGCCCACGGCACTTCTCACGAAAGAGGCGCGGATCCTGGGGACGGACCGGCGGAAGATGTCGAAGAGCTACGGCAACGCGATCCATCTTTCGGACGCGCCGGAGGCCGCACGCAAAAAAGTCCAGTCGATGATCACCGACCCCGCGCGCGTGAAGGCCTCCGACCCCGGCCATCCGGACGCGTGCAACGTTTATTCGTATTACAAAATTTTTTCCGACGATGCCGAGGTCAAGGCCGTTTACGATTGGTGCGCGGGCGCGAAAAAAGGCTGTACGGACTGCAAGAAAACCTTCGCGGAGATTCTCGTGGAAACGTTGAAACCGATTCACGAGCGCCGCGCCAAGATCGCGGCGGATCCCGCCTTTGTCGGGAAAATTTTAAAAAAGGGCCGCGCGCGCGCCGAAGCCGTCGCGCGGGAAACGATGGGTCAGGTTAAGGAACTTTTACATTTGGCCAAATGACCTACAAAGTCAAACTCGAAGTTTTTGAGGGGCCGCTCGACCTTCTTCTTTATTTGATCAAAGAGGAAGAGCTCGATATTTACGACATCCCGATCACGCGGATCACGGGGCAGTATCTGGAATATTTGAATTTAATGGAACTTCTGGATCTGGACATCGCGGGTGAATTTTTGGTGATGGCCGCGACGCTCACCGAGATCAAATCCCGGATGCTCCTGCCGCCGGACCCCGAGGCCGCCGAAGCCGAGGAGGCCGATCCGCGCGCGGAACTGGTGCGGCGGCTCCTGGAGTACAAGGCGTTTAAGGAAGCGGCCTCATCCTTGAGGGGTTTTGAGGCCGGCCGCGCCGATCTTTTCACGCGGCCGGGTGTGGAGACCGGGCAGGACCTGCCTAGCGGCAGGCGGGACAGCCCGTTTTGCGAAGCGTCCCTGTTCGATCTCCTCACGGCTTTTTCGAGGGTACTCGGCCGTTTGCCGAAGGATTCGTTTCATTCGATCGAAAAAGATGAGTTCACGGTGGCTGAAAAAGTCCACGAGCTTTTTCACCGGTTGGCGAAAGAACCGGTGGTTTATTTCAGCGCCCTCTTTCGCTCGGCGAAAAATAAATTTGAGGTGATCACGACGTTTCTGGCGCTTTTGGAGCTTGTCCGGATGAAAGAAGTGACGGTCCGTCAGTCGGGCCATTTTGATGAAATTGAAATCTTAAGGAGCGGCGGTGCCCGGGCCTGACGATTTAAAATCCGTCGTCGAGGCGCTTTTGTTCGCCAGCGACCGGCCCCTCCCGCCCGATGAGATTTGTCTGGCCTTTTCCGCCGACGAGGGGGAGGCGGTCACGCCGGACGCGGTCCGGGAGGCGATCGGGATTTTGAAATCGGAATACGAATCGGAGGGACGCGGATTCCGGCTTTGCGAAATTGCGGGCGGTTTTCAGCTCATGACGGATCCGCGTTTTGCGCCGACCCTCAGGTGTTTTTACCAGGCCCGAGAAAAAAAGAAGCTGTCGCAGGCCAGCCTCGAGACGCTGTCGGTGATCGCGTACCGCCAGCCGGTCGCGAAGGCGGACGTCGAGTTTGTCCGCGGGGTGAACGTCGACGGGGCCTTAAAGACCCTTCTTGAAAAAGAGCTCGTGAAGGTGGTGGGCCGGAAGGACGTGCCGGGCCGCCCGATGCTTTACGGAACGACGCCGTTCTTTCTCGAGCATTTCGGCTTGAGTTCATTGGAAGAACTGCCGCCGCTTCCCGCATTCACGGAAAAAGACATCGAGGCGAGTCTCCTGCCGCCCGAGTTGAAAGAAAAGGAATCCCCATGAGCATGGACAAGATCAGAAAAGACATCGACTCCATTGACAAAAAAATTCTGGAGCTTTTGAACGAACGCGCAGACGCCTCCAAAAAAATCGGGCGGATCAAACAAAAAGAGGGGGAGGGCATCTACGCCCCGCACCGCGAAAAAGAGATTTTGGACAAACTCAAGGCCGCCAATCGCGGGCCTCTGCCGGGCCAGGCGATCGAGGCGATTTACCGCGAGATCATGTCGAGCTCGATCAACCTCGAAAAACCCGTGACGATCGCGTACCTGGGACCCGAATTCACGTTCACGCACCAGGCGGCGCAGAAAAAATTCGGCGCGTCGGTGAATTATTTTTCCTGCTCCAACATTTCGGACGTGTTCACCGAGGTGGAGCGCGCCCGCAGTGATTACGGCGTCGTGCCGGTGGAAAATTCCACCGAGGGCGCGGTCAATTACACGCTCGACATGTTCATCGAGTCCGACCTGAAGATCGGGGCGGAGCTCTATCTGCCGATCAACCACCACCTTTTGTCAAACGCCTCGTCGCTCAAAAAAATCAATCAGGTCTATTCCAACCCGCAGGCCTTCGCGCAGTGCCGCCTCTGGCTCGAGTCCAATCTGCCCGGCGCGCGCCTGGTGCCGGTGGCCAGCACCGCGGACGCCGCGAAGTTCGTCGCCGGGCACCCCCAATTCCGAGAGGAGATCGCGTGTCTGGCAAGCCTTTTGGCCGCCAAGCAGTACGGCCTGAAGGTGGTCGCGCGCTCGATCGAGGACAAGGCCAGCAACACGACGCGCTTCATCGTGATCTCGCGGACCGAATCCCAGCCGACGGCGAGCGATCGCACGTCCATTGTGTTCGAGGTCAAAGACCGCGTGGGCGCCCTGCACGACAGCCTGGTTCCGTTTCAAACGGCGCGGATCAATTTGACCAAGATCGAATCGCGCCCCTCAAAGAAAAAAGTGTGGAGTTATTATTTCTTCGTGGATTTTGAGGGCCACGCCAAAGAGCCCCGCGTGGAAAAGGCGCTTAAGGAACTCGAGACCCACTGCCGGTTTTTAAAAATTTTAGGCTCTTATCCCAGGGCAGAAGCCTGATGCCGGAAGGACCTCTTTTTCGCTCGGCCAAAAAAAATCTCGCCCTTGTCAAAAATTACGAACCGGGGAAGCCTCTCGAGGAACTCGAGCGCGAATACGGCGTGAAGCGCGCCGTGAAGCTCGCGTCCAACGAGAACTCCCTCGGCCCTTCGCCGAAGGCGCTTGTGGCCGCCAAAAAAGCGCTGGCGCGCGTTCACCGCTACCCCGACGGCGGCTCGTTTTATCTGCGGCGGCGCCTTTCAAAATTTTTGGGCGTGCGGCCCGAGACGCTCATTTTCGGAAACGGCTCGGACGAAATCCTTGTGATGGCCGCGCGCGCCTTTGCCGGCAAAGGGGACGAGGTGCTCATCGCCGACCCCACTTTTTTGATTTATGAGATCGCCTCCCGGGCCGAGGGGGCGAATGTCGTGAAAGTGCCGATGAAGAATTTTCATTACGACCTGGAGGCGATGCGCGGGCGGCTGGGCGCGCGAACGAAACTTATTTTCATCGCCAACCCCGATAACCCCGTGGGGACTTACATTCAAAAAGGGCCGCTCCTGCGTTTTCTAAAGGCCGTGCCGCGCCGCGCGGTCGTGGTGCTGGACGAGGCGTACCATGAATTCGCCAGACAAGAGAAAGATTATCCGCGCTCGCTTGAGCTGCTTAAAACATTCGACAACCTGATCGTCACGCGCACCTTTTCGAAGGCCTATGGATTGTCGGGGCTTCGCATCGGTTACGGGGTCGCGCGGCCGGAAGTGATCCGATCGCTCAACAAAGTGCGAGAGCCCTTTAACGTGAACCTCGTCGCGCAGGCCGCGGCCGCGGCCGCGCTCGACGACACGGCGCATTTGCGGCGCACCCTCCGGATGGTGAAAGAAGGCCGGGCCGTTCTTCAAAAAGCGCTCACGGCACTCGGATTCGCCGTCGTCGGGACGGCCACCAATTTTATTTTGGCGGACGCCAAAACCGACGCGCGGATTTTGTACGAAAAACTCCTGAGGAAGGGCGTCATCGTCCGCTCGATGCACGCCTGGGGGATGGACACCTTTATCCGCGTCACGATCGGAAGGCCGGAGGAAAACCGGAAATTGATAAACGCCTTAAAAGAAATTTTGAAAAAGGAGCCGTCATGATCATCGTTTTGAAACCGGAAGCGACCCCAAAAGAGATCAAGCACATCGAGGACAAGATCCGCGAGCTGGGCTTGAAACCGATGCTCTCCGTCGGAAAGGAGAGAACCATCATCGGCGTCATCGGCGAGGAGGACAAGGCGCGCATCCAGCCGTTTGAGGCCTTCCCCGGCGTCGAGAGCGTGATGCCGATCCAAAAGCCCTACAAATTTGTTTCGCGCGAGTTTAAAAAAGAGGACAGCGTCGTCAAGATCGTCCCCGGCGTCGAGGTCGGGGGAGAGAAGATCGTCGTGATGGCCGGCCCCTGCACGGTCGAGAATCGCGAGAGGTTGCTGGCCATCGCCGAGCTCGTGAAAAAAAGCGGCGCCAAGGTTTTGAGAGGGGGCGCCTTCAAGCCCCGCACCTCTCCCTATTCTTTCCAGGGCCTGAAGGACAAGGGGATGAAATTTTTGTACGAGGCGAAGAAAAAAGTCGGCCTTCCCATCGTCACGGAGCTCATGGACCCGCGCGACCTGCCGCTTTTTCTGAAATACGCGGACATCATTCAAATCGGCGCGCGGAACATGCAGAACTTCGAAC
Source organism: Candidatus Omnitrophota bacterium (assembly GCA_016197155.1). Classification (GTDB taxonomy): domain Bacteria; phylum Omnitrophota; class Gorgyraeia; order 2-02-FULL-51-18; family 2-02-FULL-51-18; genus JACPWF01. The sequence goes on from JACPWF010000036.1 coordinate 45,800, forward strand.
TTTTGAAAGAGGTCGGCAAAACCAAAAAGCCCGTGCTTTTGAAACGCGGGATGGCCAGCACGATCAAGGATTTTTTGTTGTCCGCCGAATACGTCGTCTCGGAGGGAAACCCCAACTGCATCCTGTGCGAGCGCGGCATCCGCACGTTTGAGGACACGACGCGCTTCACGCTCGACATCAGCGCGGTGCCGGTCATTAAAAAATTGAGCCACCTGCCGGTCATCATCGACCCCTCGCATTGTTCCGGCATCTGGGACTACGTGGCGCCGCTGGCCAAGGCGGCGATCGCCGTCGGCGCGGACGGACTTTTGATCGAGGTCCACAACGATCCGGAAAAGGCGCTCTGCGACGGCCCGCAGGCCCTGAAGCCGAATAAGTTCGACGCGCTCATGCACGAACTCCGCCAGATCGCCGCGGTCATCGGAAGGACCCTCTAGGCGCCTTCGGAAAAACTGGACTTTTGGCGATCGAGAATGTATACTCATTGTATATCCATTTGGAGGATTGAGCGATGACAACGACCGTTCAAAAATGGGGAAACAGCCTGGCCCTGCGGATCCCGATTGCTTTCGCAAGAAATATCCACCTGCGCCGGGGATCGGAAGTGGACCTGGTGATGACAAAAGATAAAATCGAGATTCGTCCGGCCAAACCCGGCAAGAAGTACGTCTTGTCAGAAATGATAAGAAAAATCAACAAGAAAAACGTTCACTCAGAGACGGAATGGGGAACGGTCGGCCGGGAAATGCTTTGATGCCCCAAACGTACTGTCCCGAACGGGGCGATGTCGTTTGGATCTCATTTTCTCCGCAGAGCGGGCACGAACAGGCGGGCCACAGGCCGGCTCTCGTGTTGACCCCCAAGGCCTATAACCGGAAAACAGGCGTGGCCGTTTTTTGTCCCATTACCACCAAAGCAAAGGGCTATTCGTTTGAAGTGGTTATCCCGCCGGGTCATGAGATCAGCGGCGTTGTTTTGTCCGACCACCTCAAAAGCCTTGACTGGAGGGGCAGGCGCGCCCATTTTTGCTGCGTGATGCCCGCCGGACTTGTCGATGATGTGACACAGCAAATAGGGGTTCTCCTGCAGGCCAAGATTTCCCGAGACGTTCAATGAAAAAACCATTATTTAAAAAAATTGCGATCGTCGGCGTCGGCCTGATCGGAGGCTCGATCGGGATGGCCGTCAAGCGGCGCAAGCTGGCCGGGCTCGTGGTCGGCGTGGTTCATCACAGGAAAACCATTCCGGGGGCTTTTGAAAAAAAAGCGATAGACGTCGCCACGCTCGATTTGCGCGAGGGGATAAAAGGGGCGGACCTTGTCGTTCTCTGCGCGCCGGTTGAAACCATCATCCGGCAACTGGAGAGAATAGGCCCTTACCTGAAAAGGGGCGCCGTTGTGATAGACGTGGGCAGTTCAAAGGTTGAAATCAATAAAAAAGCGAAAAAAAATCTGAAACAGAATCGCTTCGTGGGCTGTCACCCCATGGCGGGTTCCGAAAAACAGGGCGTGTCCTTCGCCGATGCGGATCTTTTTAAGAATCGGGTTTGCTTTTTAACGGCCCGCGACCGGCTCATCGAAAAGTTTTGGCGGAATTTGGGCTCCCGGACTTTTTATTTGGCGCCGGCCGAGCACGACCGATGGGTGGCGTCGGTCAGCCACCTGCCTCATCTTCTGTCGTTTATCCTGTTTCAAAAGATAAGCCCGGGGCTCTTAAAGGGACGGCAGATCAAGGAACTGAATCCCAGTATCCGCGATTTCGCGCGGCTGGCCCAATCCGATCCGGCGCTGTGGTCAGAAATTTTATTATCCAACCGCGAAAATATTTTAGAAGCGCTTTCTCGATTTAAAGCGGATGCCGCGCGGTTCCGGAATATTCTTCATTCTAAAAATTCCGCCGGACTTACTCAATTTATCTCCCATGCCAGAAAAAGCGCGTCCGAATTCGCCGCGGATTAAACGCCGGCTCATCATCGCCATTGACGGTCCCGCGGGAAGTGGCAAATCCACCACGGCCAAGGCGCTCGCCAGGCGTCTCAGGATTCCCTACATTGACAGCGGCGCCATGTACCGCGCCCTCACGCTCGCGGCCGTCGAGAAAAAGGTTTCCTTCCGCGACAAACCCGCGCTCGTCCGCCTGGCGAAGCAATGCGAGATCGGCCTCGAAGCCGATCCCGGCAGGGCCCAAAGGGTATTTCTGGACGGAAAGGACGTCACGCGGCGGATCCGACTCCCGGAGCTCACCTCGAAAGTCTTTGCCGTCGCGCAGATTCCCGCGATCCGGCGGGAGCTCGTGGGGAAGCAGAGGCGTTTGGGCCTCCGGCGCGGGGGGGTCATGGAGGGCCGCGACATCGGGACGGTCGTTTTCCCGGGGGCGGATTATAAATTTTTCTTCGTTGCCAAGGAAGCGATCCGGGCCAAGAGGCGGCACCGGGAGCTTTTGGCCTCCGGCGCCCGCGCGGGGTTTTCCCGCGTTTTGAGGGACATGCAAAAGAGGGACCGGACCGACCGCACGCGCCGCGAAGGCCCCTTGAAACGCGCCAAGGACGCGGTCCTCATCGACACAACGTCATTGACAATTTCCCAGACAGTTGATAGAATCCTGCGGTTTCTCGCCCATGCCCGGTAACGCGCGCGGCGCGGGGCGCGCGGCGGGGTCGGTCTGGTTTTACGGGTTTATAAAAGCTGTTCTTTTTATCGCGTATAAAATTTTTTTTCGTTTCAGGTGTTATGGCTCCGAGAATATCCCGGGCCCCGACGACCCCCGCGGCGTGATTTTGGCGGCCAATCACGCCAGTTTTTTGGACCCGCCGCTCATCGGCATCTCGTCCGAACGTCGCGTCACTTTTTTGGCGAAAAATTATTTGTTTAAGGCTTTTTTCGTCGGCAGTATCCTCCGCGGCATCGGCAGTTTTCCGATCAAGACGGGCGCGAATGATTTTAAAACCATTCGCGGCCTCATCCGCCTTCTCGAGGCGGGCCGGTGTCTCTTGGTTTTTCCGGAAGGCACGCGCTCGCCCGACGGGCAATTTCGCGAGCCCGAGGGCGGGGTCGGATTTCTGGCCGCCAAAAGCCGCGCGGTCGTGGTGCCCGTTTATATCCGGGGTTCTTTTGAGGCCTTTCCGAAGGGGGCCCGGTTTTTCAGGTGTCACCCGATCGAGATCCGGTTTGGCAAGGCGTTTGTGCCGGTTCTCGAAAAAGAGACGGCGGGCGAGGGCGCGGATCCTTATCTGGCCGTGAGCCAAAGCATTATGGAAGCCATCAAAAAACTGGCGGTTGAAAGTTCACCGCGGGAATAGGAGAAGAAAAAGAGCATGTCGTTAGAAACTGAAAAATTATCATCGTGGGATGAGGCCCAAGAGGACGCGCCCCGGACCTCGGAGGTCGATTATGAGCAAACCTTCCATCGGTTAGGCGAGGGACACGTCGTGAAGGGGCGGATCATCCGCATCGCCCCCAAAGAGGTGATCGTGGACATTGGCTTCAAATCCGAAGGCATGATCCCGTCGCATGAATTTGACGCGCTCGAATCGCTCAAAGTCGGCGATGAGATCGAGGTTTTGCTGGAGGAGACCGAGGACGATCACGGCCGGATCGTGCTTTCCAAGAGAAAGGCCGAGAAAAGCCAGGGCTGGGACCGCGTCGTCGAGAAGGTTGGCGAGGGCGACACCGTGGAGGGCAAGGTCACCCGCAAGGTCAAGGGCGGTCTCATGATGGATATTGGCGTCGAGGCGTTTTTGCCGGCGTCGCTCGCGTTTTTAAAAGGTTTCGGCAGTCTGAATTCCCTCCTGGGGCAAACCATTCAGGTTAAAATTGTTAAAATCAATCCCAGCCGCAAAAACATCATCGTCTCCCGCAAGGACCTTCTCGAAAAGGAAAAGCAGGAGTCCAAGGCCAAGGTTCTCGAGGAGCTCGAGATCGGCTCGATCCGCAAAGGCACCGTGAAAAATATCACGGACTTCGGCGCGTTCGTGAATCTGGGCGGCATCGACGGCCTGCTCCACATCACCGACATGAGTTGGGGGCGCATCAACCACCCCTCGGAACTCGTGAAAGTGGGGGACAAGATCGAGGTGAAGATTCTTTCTTTCGATAAGGAAAGTCTGAAGGTTTCTTTGGGCCTGAAGCAAAAAGAGGCCAACCCCTGGGCCGAGGTGGACAAAAAATATCCGATCGGATCCAAATCCAAGGGCAAGGTCGTCAATGTCGTGCCCTACGGCGTTTTTGTCGAGCTGGAAAGGGGGATCGAGGGGCTGGTTCACATTTCCGAAATTTCCTGGACCAAACGCGTCGTGAATCCGGCCGAGGTTTTCAAGATCGGGGACCTGGTCGACGTGATGGTCCTCAACATCGACAAGGACCACGAAAAAATTTCCTTGGGCATCAAGCAGACCGAGTCCAATCCCTGGACCGGCATCGAGGGGCGTTATTCGCCCGGCATGCGCGTGAAGGGGATCGTCCGGAACCTCACGGAATTTGGCGCGTTTGTGGAATTGGCCGAGGGCATCGACGGGCTCATTCACGTCTCCGACATGTCCTGGACGCGGAAGGTGAATCACCCGAAGGACATCCTGAAAAAAGGCGAGGCCGTCGAGGCGGTCGTGCTCATGGTGGATCAGGCCAATCACAAATTGTCTTTGGGTTTGAAACAGCTCATGATGGACCCGTGGGAAGAGATCGCTTCGAAACTGAGCGTCGGCGCCCTCGTTTCGGGCACCGTCACGAAAGTGGCGAGTTTCGGCGCGTTCGTCGAAATCGAAAAGGACGTCGAGGGCCTGCTCCACATTTCGGAAACGGAGCTTCAGTCCGCCCCGCTTCTCGAATCGGCCTATCCGGTCGGAAAAAAAATCCAGGCCCGCATCGTGAAGATTGACCTTCCCGCGCGGAAGATCGCGCTCAGCACCAAAGGCGTTCCGCAGGAGTAATGAATTCGATCGATCTTCTCTGTCAAAATGCCGCCGAGGTGATTGACAGGGAGGAGCTCAAATCCCGTCTCGAAGAATCCCAAAAGTCCGGCAAGCCGCTTCGCGTCAAGGCCGGCTTTGACCCCAGCGCCCCCGACATTCATCTGGGACACACCGTTCTCCTCCGCAAACTGCGCCAATTTCAGGACGCGGGCCACAAGGTTGTTTTCATCATCGGTGATTACACGGCGATGATCGGGGACCCCACCGGCCAGACCAAGACCCGTCCGGCGCTTTCCAGAGACGAAGTGGAAAAAAACGCGGAAACCTACAAACAGCAGGCTTTCAGGATTTTGGACGGCGATCCCAAAAAAATAGAAGTGGTCCGCAACGGGGAGTGGCTCGGCGCCGCCGATATGTTTCAAATTTTCTTCGAAAAAATCAGTCCCCTGGCAACGGTCGATCAACTGCTGGCGCGGGAAGATTTTGATAAACGAAGAAAGGCGCACCGGCCCATCAGCTTCCGCGAATTTCTCTATCCTCTTTTACAGGGGTACGATTCCGTCAGAGTGAGGGCGGATCTGGAGCTGGGGGGGACGGACCAAAAGTTCAATCTCCTGATGGGCAGGGACCTGCAGTCCGGTTTCGGCCAAAGACCACAGATCGTGATGACGATGCCGCTTCTGACGGGCCTCGACGGGACTCAAAAAATGTCCAAGTCCCTCGGCAACGCGATTGGGGTTCTGGATGGCGCCCCGGACATGTTCGGAAAGATCATGTCGATTCCGGACGCGCTCATGGAGCCCTACTTTAAACTGCTCACCTTGCCGACCGATGCCGAGTGGAAAGAAATTTCGGCCAAGATCAAGACCGATCCGCGGAACGCCAAACGCGACCTGGCGATGCGGGTGGTCAATCAGTACCACGGAGAGTCCGCCGCCCAAAAAGCCGCGCAGGATTTTGACCGCGTTTTTCGCGACAAGAAAAATCCGGAGGCCCCCAAAGAGCTTTTTATCGAAGGACGCGAAACGGGGATCGCGGATTTATTGAAAATGTCCCGCGTCGTCGGGTCCACAAGCGCCGCCTATCGGCTCGTGGAACAGGGCGGTGTCAGCATCGACGGCAAGAAAATTTTAGACCCCAAAACCGTCATCAAGGTCAAAGACGGACAAATCCTCAAGGCCGGCAAGAAGGCCTTTTTCAGAATTATCCCCAAAAAGAAGTAAGCTGTTAATCATACAAAATCTTATCTATGCCGTGGCGGTACCGGGTTCGAACCCGGTACCGCCTGTCTGTGAACCTTGTATTTTTTATCAAAATCATGTACTATTTAGCATAGATAACAGAAGCGACCTTGAGAGAGGTGGATGATGAAAAAAGGGGCGTTGTTTATCGGCTTGTTTATCCTGGCGCTCGCGGCCGGGCAGGCGGGGCGGATTTATGCCCAGTCCGCGGATTTGAGTCAGGCCAAGGTCGTGGAGATGAACGGATCGGCGCAGTTTGAAAAGGCCGGGACTTCCGCATGGCTTCCTCTGGATAAAAATACCCTATTGAGCGAGGGGGATACGGTGAAAACCGCGCACGGCTCTCAGGTTAGGCTGGAACTCGTCGGCAACGCCAAAACCGCCGAAATCGTGGTCCGGGAAAACAGCGAATTTTTATTCAAAACTTTTCGTCACGACGAAGGCGCCAAACTGGACAACACCCTTTTGGATGTCGAGGTCGGGAGCGTTTTGGTGAAGGCCGAAAAGCTGGTCGGCAATTCCAAATTTGAGGTGAAGACTCCCACATCGATCGTCGGCATCCGGGGCACCATTTTCGAGGTTAATGTCACCCAAGCCTGAAGACCGCTCTTCGCACGTTCCCACGCGACAGCGTTTTTCCTTTCTCATCTATCCGCGCGTTCTGATCATCGCCGTTATTTTTTCGGCGGTTTTTTTTCTTTCCCATTTCAACATCCTCGAACGTTTCGAGTGGGTCACCTATGACCTGCGCTCGATTTTAAAAGGCCCGAGGCTTCCTGATCCGCGCCTGGCGGTGATCGAAATTTCGGACGACAGCGTCGCCCGCATCGGCCGATGGCCGTGGGAGCGGGACTGGCATGCCGCCCTCATCCGGGCGTTAAAGGAAGCCGGCGCGCGCGCGATTATTTTCGATATTCTTTTCAGTGAACCCAGCGATCCGGCGAAGGATGCGGCCTTTTCTCAAGCCATTGAAGAAGCCGGGAACGTTTACCTGGCGGAGGTTGCCGAAAGCGTCTCGCCGCCTCACTCAAAGAAGCTTCTCACGTCGATCGAGGCCTTTGCGAGCCATTCCAAGGGAGCGGGGCATATCAATCTGGAGCCCGATCGGGACGGCGTCATGCGCCGCATGCCCCTGGTGGTGGAGGCCGGAGGGAAGCGGATCCCTCAGCTGTCGCTTGCGTATTTACTGGACGAGTACGGGATTTCGGTTGATCAAATTCAATTCAACCGCGGCGAGGCCGTTCTGCCAGTTTCGGGCGGGGGGTTTCGCATTCCGCTGGATGCGAATGGAAATTTGATCATCGATTGGGCCGGACGTTGGAAAGAAACCTTCCGTCATTTTTCGTACCTCGACGTGATCGGTTCCTACGCCCGGTTCAAAAAAGGCGAAAAGCCCGCGATCCCTTTGGAGACGTTCAAGAACAAGATTTGTTTTGTGGGCACGTCCGCGGTGGGGCTTTTTGACATCCGCCCCACGCCCCTCGAGCCGGCGTATCCGGCGGTGGGCGTCAACTTGACGGTGCTCGACAATTTGCTCGGGCGCCATTTTATCCGGCATCTGTGGCCGGTTCAAAATTTTGGCATCCTTTTTTTGGCGGCCCTCGTTCTTTTGCAAATCCTCAGCCTGAAAAATTCCCTGAAAGCCGCGCTCGCCACCGTGGGCCTGGCGCTGGGGGTTATTTTTCTGGCGTCGGCGCTTTTTATTTTTTTCGGCATCTGGGCGGATGTCATTTATCCCCTCGTTTTTATTTTCGCGGCGTATTTTGCCGTGACCCTTTACAATCAGATCTCCGTGACGATCGAGCGCACGCGGCTTTTGAAGCTGGCGACGCGCGACGCGCTCACCGGTCTTTACAACATCGGCCATTTTAAAATGCTTTTGAAGGCTGAGATGACGACGTTTGCCATGCGCCGCGAGAAAGAACTTTCGCTTCTCATGGGCGACGTCGACGACTTTAAACACACCAACGACACCTACGGCCACCTGGCGGGGGACGCGGTGCTCCGTGCCGTGGCGTCGATCGTGAAGGGCAACTGCCGCGCGCTCGACGTGGCCGCGCGCTACGGCGGCGAGGAATTTATTTTGATGTTGCCAGGCGCCGGCGAAGAAGAGGCTTTTAAGATTGCCGAGAAGATCCGAAAGTCCGTTCAGCAAAAAGTGTTCGAGCATGAGAAGGGAAATTTTTCCACCAGCATCAGCATCGGCGTCACCCCGGTCGGCTTGTCCGATCGGGAGGTGGATGCCGTCATTGACCGCGCGGACCGCGCCTTGTACGAGGCCAAGCGTCTGGGCAAGAACAGGGTTGTTCTCCAAAAAACCCCTTGACAGGATTTTCGTCCGCGTGGTATAAAGAGGGCCGCTTTGAGAGACTCATTGAAAAAGTTGACATAAAAATTTAGAAGACCCGTAACGGATGATAAGAAAAGGCATCATCTGATGCCTTTTTTGTTGTCTAAAAATTTTATCGTTCTTTCACAATTGAATAACCTGTATGATTCGCCGGAGGATGGAGAACACGTCCTTCGGTGGAAGAGTGCGGATTTTCCGTTTCTTATTTGAGCAAACGAAAAATTCCCATATTTTGGTCAGCTCAAACATTTGTCAAAGACAAATGTTTGTCCGCCATGTTTTGTGGCGGACTTCATTATCTTTGACGCCAATTATTACAATTGGAGAGTTTGATTCTGGCTCAGAACGAACGCTGGCGGCGTGGTTCAGGCATGCAAGTCGAACGATCTCGCAAGAGATAGTGGCGGAAGGGTTAGTAACACGTGGGTAACCTACCCTTGAGACGGGGATAACATTTCGAAAGAGGTGCTAATACCCGATGAAATTGTTGAGTCGCATGATTCGACAATCGAAGGTAGCTCGCAAGAGCTTCCACTCGAGGAGGGGCCCGCGGCCTATCAGCTAGTTGGTGAGGTAACGGCCCACCAAGGCTTTTGACGGGTAGCTGGTCTGAGAGGACGATCAGCAACATTGGGACTGAGACACTGCCCAGACTCCTACGGGAGGCTGCAGTCGAGGATCTTTAGCAATGCCCGAAAGGGTGACTATGCGACGCCGCGTGCAGGATGAAGGCCTTCGGGTTGTAAACTGCTGTCAGGGGGGAAGAAACCTTGCGTGTGAATAGCGCGTAAGCTGACATCACCCCCAAAGGAAGCCTGAAATCTGTAGATATCGAGAGGAACACCAGTGGCGAAGGCGCCTCACTGGCCGATTACTGACACTGAGCTGCGAAAGCTAGGGGAGCAAACAGGATTAGATACCCTGGTAGTCCTAGCCATAAACGATGTGGATTAGGTGTTGGAGGTGTCGATCCCTCCGGCGCCGACGCTAACGCATTAAATCCACCACCTGGGGAGTACGGTCGCAAGACTGAAACTCAAAGAAATTGACGGGGACCCGCACAAGCGGTGGAGCATGTGGTTTAATTCGAGGCTACGCGAAGAACCTTACCCAGGCTTGACATGTTTAGGACAACGCGTGAAAGCGCGTCTTCCCGCAAGGGACCTTTACACAGGTGCTGCATGGCTGTCGTCAGCTCGTGCTGTGAAGTGTTGGGTTAAGTCCCGCAACGAGCGCAACCTTTGTCTTTAGTTGCCATCACGTAATGGTGGGCACTCTAGAGAGACTGCCGGTGATAAACTGGAGGAAGGAGGAGACGACGTCAAGTCAGTATGGCCCTTATGCCTGGGGCTACACACGTGCTACAATGGCCGTGACAATGGGCTGCAAACCCGCGAGGGGGAGCAAATCCCAAAAAAACGGCCTCAGTTCAGATTGAAGGCTGCAATTCGCCTCCATGAAGTCGGAATCGCTAGTAATGGTAGATCAGCTACGCTACCGTGAATACGTTCCCGGGTCTTGTACACACCGCCCGTCAAGCCACCTGAGTTGGGAGCACCCTAAGTCGTTAACCTAACCCGCAAGGGAAGGAGACGCCCAAGGTGAGACCAGTAAGGAGGGCTAAGTCGTAACAAGGTAACCGTACCGGAAGGTGCGGTTGGATCACCTCCTTTCTAAGGAGTATTCTGCTTCGCCACGTCCCTGCCTGCCGGCAGGCAGGCTTAACGGCGTGGCTTCGCAGAAAGACGATCCGAAATATGGTTTGCACTTTTTCACTTCGGACGCGCCATTTTCCGGCGGGTCATACAGTTTATTCAATTCAATCCATGCGAACTGCCTTGGGCCAATAGCTCAGTTAGCAGAGCACAGTGCTGATAACGCTGGGGTCAGAGGTGCAATTCCTCTTTGGCCCACGATTTTTGTTGTCAGCCCGGGGACGTAGCTCAGTTGGCAGAGCGCCTGATTTGCATTCAGGAGGTTGCCGGTTCGACCCCGGCCGTCTCCAAAAAATTTTTTGTTCTTTGACAATTTCATAGAGGGTAAGACGAACATCTTCAAGTCATACAGTCCGAAATTAACATTTCAAAATGTTAATTAGGAAAGGTGACTCGAGAAAGACATAAGGTCAAGCTACGTAGGGTTTGTGGTGGATGACTAGGTGTCGACAGGCGATGAAGGACGCGGTAAGCGGCGATACGCTTCGGGGAGTCGCAAACAGACTTTGATCCGGAGATTTCCGAATGGGGCAACCCCTTACGGCTCATCCCGTAAGATCATCCGCTGAATTCATAGGCGGATGAAGCGATACCCGGGGAAGTGAAACATCTCAGTACCCGGAGGAAAAGAAAACGAAGATATTCCCCCAGTAGCGGCGAGCGAAAAGGGAATAGCCCAAACCCGTTAAACTTATAGCCTGCAGGCGTTGTTTAGCGGGGGTTGCGGGGCGTTACCGGACTTCTCTGCATAGAAGTCGCTCTGTTACAAAGTTGCTGCATAATCGAGCGCGTTGGAAAACGCGACTACAAAAGGTGATAGTCCTGTAGATGAAATGCACGCGACCAGAGCGGGTGACGATCCCAATTACTACCCGACACGGGAAACCGGGTAGGAATTCGGCCGGACCACCGGCCAAGGCTAAATACTCGTTGGCAACCGATAGTGAACCAGTACCGTGAGGGAAAGTTGAAAAGAACCCAGGAATGGGAGTGAAATAGTACCTGAAACCGCAAACTTGCAAGCTGTGGGAGCCCTATATACGAAGCGCAAGCGTCGTAAATGGGTGACCGCGTGCCTTTTGCATAATGATCCGGCGAGTCAATCTTTGATGCGAGGTTAAGGACAACGTGTCCGGAGCCGAAGCGAAAGCGAGTCCTAACTAGGGCGATTTAGTATCAGGGATTGGACCCGAAGCTGAGTGATCTACCCATGGCCAGAGTGAAGCCTGAGTAAAATCAGGTGGAGGCTCGAACGGGTGACTGTTGAAAAAGTCTCCGATGAGCTGTGGGTCGGAGTGAAAGGCTAATCAAACTCAGTAATAGCTGGTTCTCCTCGAAATATCTTTAGGGATAGGCTCGTAACATTGAATACCGGGGGTAGAGTACTCAATGGGCTAGGGACCTCACCAGGTTACCGAACCCAATGAAACTCCGAATACCGGTATTTTTACTACGGGGCTCAGAACGCCAGGGCTAAGCTTGGCGCTCAAAAGGGAAAAAGCCCAGACCGCCAGATAAGGTCCCTAATATTCGCTAAGTGGTAAAGGATGTGAGACCGCGTTAACAACCAGGATGTTGGCTTAGAGGCAGCCATCATTTAAAGAGTGCGTAACAGCTCACTGGTCGATTGTGGTCTTGCGCCGACAATGATCGGGGCTCAAGCGAATAACCGAATCTGCGGATTCATTTTGTCTTCGGACAGAGTGAGTGGTAGGGGAGCGTTCCACAATAGGCTGAAGGCATACCGTAAGGAGTGCTGGACGAAGTGGAAGTGATTATGCCGGAATGAGTAGCGAAAAAACACGTGGAAAACGTGTTCGCCGAAAGTCTAAGGTTTCCTGGGGAAGGTTAATCCACCCAGGGTTAGTCGATCCTAAGCTGAGGCCGAAAGGCGTAAGTGATGGACAATGCGTTAATATTCGCATACCACCTATTTTGCGTTACCAACTGGTCAGGGACGCAGGAGGCTAAGCAATCAGGCTGTTGGATGTGCCTGTTTGGATCCGTACCCGTGCCCGCGAGGGCATGGAGAGGGATTCGAGGAGTCAAAGCTACGGCTGAGATAAACTTGCTGACGCCACACTGTCGAGAAAATCTGATCGTGTGAGTGAGATAGGTGATCGTACCGCAAACCGACACAGGTAGACGAGGATAAATGTCCTCAGGCGCTCGAGAGAACCGTTCTTAAGGAACTCTGCAATCTAGCCCCGTAACTTCGGAATAAGGGGTGCCTTATTTTGTGGTGCGCCATACGGCGCATTGCATCGTAAGGTCGCAGTGAAATGGGCGCCGCGACTGTTTAGCAAAAACTCATCTCTCTGCAAAGTCGCATCATAAGACGACGTATAGGGAGTGACACCTGCCCGGTACTGGAAGGTTAAAGAGAGGGGTTATCCGTAAGGAGAAGCTCCGAACCGAAGCCCCAGTAAACGGCGGCCGTAACTATGAAGTAGATCATTGGGACGATTGTTGTAGTTACGTTAATAAACTTGGCTATATGCTGGAACATCTCGTTGAAATTCAGTACTGCATCATAATTATATTGCAGTGACAATCTGAACGGAGAGACAATCAGCAGGAAAGATCCACAGAGTTTTTTAGTGGAAATCCTCAGAGACTGCACGCCGAGCTTCTTCAAAAAAGAAGAAGATGATACAGTCCGATCTTCATGGTGACATGAAGAGTGAGTAGTTAATCTCATCGCTTTCGCAAGAAAGCGTAACAACATGAACGGTCCTAAGGTTAGTAACGCTAGCCTGCTTCGATGGTAACATCGAAGGTAATATTCAACTATATGCGGGAAACTCTTCAAAAGATGCTGGTACTCGTTGATCTTCGGATGCAACAGTAAAAAACCAACATACAAGGAGACAATCCGCAGGGAAGGCATAGAAAACTATGAACCCTCAGAGACTACAAGTTGAATATCCGGAAAGTCACGAGACTTTATTGAGTCCGGATTGGTTGGTGGGTTTCGTGGATGGCGAAGGTTGTTTTCACGTCGGAATAAGCAAACACAACGAGGTCAAATTCGGTTACCAGATTTTGCCGGAGCTGACGGTTGTTCAGCATCAAAGTGATATCGCTCTTCTTCATCGAATACGCACATTTATGCAGTGCGGCGTGGTGAGAAGAAATCATGGAGATCGCTATTGCTGGCGAGTTCGAGATTTAAAAAATCTCACTCAGATTATTCTGCCGTTTTTTCAAAAGCATCCTTTGAGGTCCAAGAAAAACATCGAATTCGAAAAGTTCGCTGATGTCGTTCGCCGAATGCAAAAAGGTGAACATTTAACAGCGGACGGATTTAATAAAATTGTGACTCTCGCTTCAAGCATGAATAAAAAACATGATAGGAGCGAACGGATAAAGATAGAGTCCGAACCGTGATGAAACTCATGGATAATTCGAGCGAAATTCCTTGTCGGGTAAGTTCCGACCTGCACGAATGGTGTAACGATGGTGCCGCTGTCTCAAGAACGGACTCGGTGAAATTGTAGCGGCGGTGAAGATGCCGTCTACCCGCAGCTAGACGAAAAGACCCCGGAACCTTTACTGTACTCTGGTATCGATCTTTGGTCCGCTATGTGTAGGATAGTTGGGAGGCTTTGAGGCCCTGCCGCTAGGTAGGGCGGAGCCAACGTTGAAATACCAACCTTAGTATACTAGGGATCTAACCCCAGACTCTAAATCGAGTTGGGGGACTGTGCCAGACGGGCAGTTTGACTGGGGCGGTTTCCTCCTAAAGAGTAACGGAGGAGTGCAAAGGTTCCTTCAGTGCGGTTGGCAATCGCACGCTGAGTGTAATAGCATAAAGGAGCTTAACTGCGAGACTCACAAGTCGAGCAGGTAGGAAACTAGGCTATAATGATCCGGCGCTTTCTAGTGGTAGAGGCGTCGCTCAACGGATAATAGGTACTCCGGGGATAACAGGCTTATCGGGTCCAAGAGTTCATATCGACGACCCGGTTTGGCACCTCGATGTCGGCTCATCACATCCTGGGGGTGGAGAAGCTCCCAAGGGTCCGTCTGTTCGCCGGTTAAAGTGGTACGTGAGCTGGGTTCAGAACGTCGTGAGACAGTAAAAAGACTAAAAAGTCACCTTGCTGTCATAAAATCTAGCTATATGCTGGAAAATCCCGTGTATCCCACACTACTCGCCGCGGGCGAGTGAAAATGTGTTGGGTGGGGACAATCAGCAGGAAAGGTTGAGAAAGTGGACGCTTCCTACATCGTAGGTTTTGTCGATGGTGAGGGTAGCTTTCATGTTGCTTTTCAAAAACGTCCTGAGTTGAAATTTGGATGGCAGGCCATCCCGGAATTTCATATCAGTCAGAATTTCACGAGTCGTGAAGTTTTGGAGGAGATTAAAAATTTCTTCGGATGTGGTTACATCAAAGCAAATGATGCTCCCGGAAAACGCGATAAAACACTGGTGTATGTCGTTCGGGATCGAAATGATCTTCAGAACAAAGTCGTTCCATTTTTTCGGAAATTTCCATTACACACCGCAAAGCGCGGTGATTTTGAAATTTTCCAAGAGATAGTCCAAATGATGACAATGGATCGGCATTTGACTTCATTGGGGTTTCAAAAAATAGTTCGATTGGCATTCAGAATGAATGCGAATGGAAAATACCGGAAGTTAAATATCAATTCGATATTGACGCCCAACATCCTCAGAGACTATACGCTGGATGCCCAAGTAATTGGGTAAAGATATAGTCCGATCTTCGTGGCGACATGAAGACTCACGGAGAAATTTGTGAGCGCCCACCAAAGATCTGTGGCGGGTTAGTATTCGTAGAATATTTACGAAGAAGTAACATAAATGTCGGTCTCTATCTGCTGCGGGCGCAGGATATTTGAAAGGATCATTCTCTAGTACGAGAGGACCGAGAATGACGAACCTCTGGTGTTCCAGCCGTGCCGCCAGGTGCGAGAGCTGGGTAGCTATGTTCGGAAAGGATAAGCACTGAAAGCATCTAAGTGCCAAGCCCCCCTTGAGATAAGATATCCCTGTCGCCGAAAGGCGACCTAAAGACCCCACGTAGATCACGTGGTTGATAGGCCAGGTGTGTAAGAGCCGCAAGGCTTTCAGCTTACTGGTACTAATTGGTCGTGAGGCTTGACCTACAATATTTGTAGGAACAAATCCGTCTTTCACTCTATGAAATTGTCAAAGCACAAACAAGCTTGCTGGTGACCATAGCGGAGGGGTCACACCCGTTCCCATTCCGAATACGGCAGTTAAGCCCTCCAGCGCCGATGGTACTTGTGGGGCAACTCACTGGGAGAGTAGGTCGTCGCCGGCATTTTTTAAAAAAAGAGAGAGGACTGGCTCACAAGGCCTGTCCTCTTTTTTTGTTTTGAAGCGGCTGATTGACAAAGCGCCCGCGACACGGGATAATGACGCGTGATGGAATGGCTGAACATTGATTTTTGGTTGAAGGTGGCGCTCTGCATCGTGTGCGGCACGGCCGTGGGGCTTGAACGCCAGCTTCAGAGAAAGCCCACCGACATCCGGACCTGTGTGCTCATCTGCCTGGGGACGATGACCTTCGTTTATCTGGGGACGCTCCTGGCGGGAAACCAGGATCCCACTCGCGTGCTGGGGCAGGTCGTGACGGGCATCGGTTTCCTGGGCGCGGGCGCGATCTTTAACCGCGAGGGACTCGTCGTCGGCCTCACCTCGGCGTCCGTCGTCTGGATGCTCGCGGCCATCGGAGCCGCCGTCGGGCTTGACCGATTCGGGATCGGCATCACGCTGACGCTCGTCACTCTTTTTGTTCTCATCGCCCTCCACTGGCTCGAAAATAACGTCCTCATCCTCAAAAAGCGCGCCTAGTTTTGCTCGACCTCTTTGATTCTTCGCGGAATAAAATTTTAGAAGCGGCGGCTTACGCGGAATTTAAAGCGGGGCTGGCCGCGTCCGGTTGCCAACGCTGTGCGCTGGCGAATTCACGCACGCAGATCGTCGTGGACCGCGGCAATCCCGACGCCAAGGTGGTCATGATCGGCGAGGCGCCGGGTGAAAACGAGGACCTGCAGGGCAAGGCCTTTGTCGGCCGCGCGGGCCGGCTCCTCGACGAACTTTTGAAAGAGCTGGGTTTCGACACCAACCGCGACAGCCTCATCGTGAATGTCGTGAAATGCCGCCCGCCGGACAACCGCGCCCCCGATCCGCGGGAGGCCGAACAGTGCGCCCCCTTTTTAAAAAGACAGCTCGAGCTCGTGAAGCCGCGGATCATTCTTCTCCTGGGCGCCACCGCGCTCAGGCACCTCGTGCCGGGAAAGAAAGGATTTTCAATGCGGGAGGAGGCGGGGAAATTTTTCAGTCATCCGGAATACCCGGGCGTCGAGTTCATGGTGCTGTACCACCCGGCCTATATTTTACGCGACATGCGGAAAAAACCGGTGATGGTCGAGCATCCGAAACGCTTCAGGGAGAAATGGCTCGGCTAGCCGCTAGGCCGGCGCCGGAAAATGAGCCGCGAATTGTTCGATCCATTTCAAAGCGGCCTCTTCCTCGGAGACGTCGCGGCCCGTTTCGCGCGCGAGCGCGCGGCGGTATTCGATGATCTCGAGCGCCTGTTCGGCGAGCCTGGCCCTGAACGCGCTCGGCGGATCGACGAAGAGAATGCCGTTGCGGAACTTGCCCGTTTTCCGGTCCTCCAGCGAATAAACCACCCGGCCTTTCACGTCAAAAATTTTCTCTTTGACGGCGATGAAAAGCCGGATTGTGTTTCCTTTGGAGAGCTTGCGTTTCCACAGGAAGCTCAAGCCTCCCAGCGAAATGTCGGCGGCCTCGGAAACCCAGGGGTCGGTGCGGCTGTCGAGCTCGAGTTTGATCGGGGAGTGAATGGGATGTCTGAAAAATTTGCGTTTTTCAGAGGTCTTTGGCATGGGGCCATTATATCAGGTTGAGGTTTCGTCAACAATTATATATAATGCGCTCATGCCGCCGGCCGCTCACAGGGAAAGACATTTCGAATCCACCGCAACGGTGCGTGACATCGTCATCGGGATGGCCGACGGCCTCACCGTGCCCTTTGCGCTAGCCGCGGGCCTGTCGGGTGTCGCGGCCTCCTCCGCGATTATCGTGACGGCGGGACTGGCCGAGATCGCGGCGGGCTCCATCGCGATGGGACTCGGCGGGTATCTGGCGGCGCGCACCGACTATGAGCATTACATGACCGAGAGGGAACGCGAGGTCCGGGAGGCCCAGGAGATCCCCGACCAGGAAGCCCGGGAAGTCGCCGATATTTTTAAGACCTACGGCATGACCGATGAGCAAATCGCGCCCGTCCTTTCCTTTTTTCGCTCGAAGCCTTCGCTGTGGGTGGACTTCATGATGCGGTTTGAATTGGGACTGGAAAAACCCGATGTCATGCGGGGGCCGAAAAGCGCTTTGACGATCGGCGCCTCTTACGCCGCCGGGGGACTCATCCCGCTTTTTCCGTACATGCTGTTTTCCGACGGTTTATCCGCGCTAAAGATCTCGGTCCTGGCGACGGTCGCGGCCCTTTTTGTGCTGGGTTATGTCAAGGGCCGTTTCACGGGGACCCGCGCGGTTCGGGCGGCCCTTCAGACGACGGCCATCGGGGCCCTGGCGGCCGCGGCGGCGTTCGGGATCGCGCGTTTAATCAGTTAAGTCATTAAAATAAAAATTAAAATAAAGCTTGACTGGACGCGGGGGAGATGGTAGGCTTTCGTCAGTTAGTCGTGTAGGACAGGATGGTTTTTTAGGCTTGTGCAGGAACACCGAATAAACCGTGAACGACTCGTTCGCGGTTTTTTGTTTTTTGACGGCGAAAAAACTCTTCCATCGAAGTCCGCCACAGAGCATCGGCGGATTCGTCCACACTGCTCCGGCGATGCTTTGTGGACGGATTCGCCGTCGCATTGTGGCGAACGCGGCGGCCCGCCAATGGGTTTGGCGGGTTTCAATTAAGCAGGTTGTAACAAAGAGGATGTCAAATGGCAAGAGGCACTATCAAGTGGTTTAGCGACCAAAAGGGCTATGGATTTATCACTCCGGACGGCGGAAAAAAGGACGTTTTCGTCCACTTTTCGGCGCTCCAAGGGGAGGGATTCAAGTCCCTTCGCGAGGGTGAGATCGTGGAATTTGAAGTCACGACCGGCCCCAAGGGCGAGCAAGCCGCGAACGTCAGAAAACTTTCATAAGTTTTGATCTGACAACGGGTCCCCGTTCTTCCGATTCATCGGGAGAGCGGGGATTTTGTTTTCCCACGCCCTTGACAAAGACCCTCTCATCGGGTAACTTTGCCTTTTATATGAATGCGGAACGAAATCAAAGCGAAAGCCTGCTGATAAAATCAGCAGGCATTTTTAGTTTGATGGGATATTCATTTAGAAAACCCTTTAAAAAGGGAAGGAGAGTCCGATGAAGGACCTGCAGGCATTCACACGTTTTAACCCGCTCTACGGGGACGATGCGCCGGTCGTGCGCAAAGGAAATTCACACCGATTGTCGTTTGTGCGATTGAGAATGTATTCTCTCGCCTAAAGATGTTTGAGGGATAGCGCCGTCCTGTGTTATAATCCGTGGCACGATGTCCGGTCACTCCAAATGGGCCACGATCAAACACAAAAAGGGCGCGCTTGATGCCAAGCGCGGCGCCATCTTCACCAAACTCATTAAAGAAATCACCGTCGCCGCCAGAGCCGGCGGCGGCAGTCCCGAATCCAATCCGCGCCTCCGCACGGTGATCGCCAAAGCCAAAGAGGCGAACATGCCCTCGGACAACATCGAGCGGGCGATCAAAAAAGGCACGGGCGAATTGCCGGGCGTGACGTACGAGGAAGTGACTTACGAAGGTTACGGCCCGGCGGGGGTCGCGATTTTGATCGAGGCGATGACCGACAATAAAAACCGCACGGCCGCCGAGATCCGGAGTGCGCTGGAAAAAAGGGGTGGGAATCTTTCGGGCGCGGGGTCGGTCGCGTGGCAATTTTTGAAAAAAGGACTTCTCCTCGTGAAGAAAGACGCGGCCGACGAGGACAAATTGATGTCGATCGCGCTCGACGCGGGCGCGGCCGATTTTGTGACTCAGAAAGACAGTTTTGAAATCACGACCGAGCCGCATGATTTTGAGGCCGTGAAAAAAGCGATCCACGACGCGGGCATCGCGACCGAGAGCGCGGAGGTCACGCGCATTCCCTCGGGCGTCGTGAAAGTTTCGGACCCGAGTGCCGCGAAAAACGTGATGAGTCTCGTGGAGAGCCTGGAAGAGCACGAGGACGTGCAGAATGTTTACGCCAATTTTGACATTCCGGACGAAATTCTTCAAAGCCTCGCGTGAGAATTCTCGGCGTTGATCCGGGGCTCGGGGTGACCGGATACGGGGTCATCGAATCCCGGCCGTCTCTGCGGCTGATTGAAGCGGGCGTCATTCGCACCAAACCCGCCGAGGGCATCGCCAGGCGCCTGGCGAAAATTTACACCGCACTTTCGGAGGCGATCACCGAACTCAAGCCCGACGTTCTCGTGATCGAAAAACTTTACGCGCACGCGAAGCACCCCGCGACGGCGATCCTGATGGGGCACGTGAGAGGGGTGGTGTGTTTGCTGAGCGGGACGAGAAATCTGCCGCTCGTGAGCCTGCCCTCGACGCGCGTGAAAAAAGCGGTGACGGGCCGGGGGCACGCCGGAAAGATGCAGGTCCAGCGGATGATCCAACAGGCGCTGTCGCTCAAGACCCTGCCCGAGCCGCCGGACGTGGCCGACGCCCTGGCCGTGGCGGTCACGTATTCTCAAAGCATCCAACCCAAGAGCGCGAGATGATCTCACAAATCACCGGCACGGTCGGCCACTTTTCCGAAAACACGCTCACGCTGAAAACATCGGGCCTTTCTTACGAGGTTTACATTCCCACCGCGATCATGAAAACGTTGAACGGCCGGCTAAAAAAAGAATCTGAAATCTCGCTCATCACGTATCATTATTACCAGACGGACCCTTCCAAGAGCATTCCCATTTTGATCGGATTTTCCAACCGCATCGAGAAGGAATTTTTTGAAAAATTCATCACGGTCTCGGGCGTGGGGCCCAAGGCCGCCGTGCGCGCGCTCAGCCTTCCTATCCCTGACATCGCGCAGGCGATCGACGCGGCGGATCTGGGTTTTCTGAAATCCCTGCCGGGCATCGGCGAACAGCGCGCGAAGGAAATCATCGCCAAGCTTCAGGGGAAGATGGGGAAATTCAGCCTCATGCCGGGCGGGGAACGGCAAGCGGGCGCCGCGCGCGCGGAAAAAACTTCGGGCGGCCGGACGGAAATCGAGGAAGAGGCGCTCGAGGTGCTGACTCAGCTTCAATACAAAAAAGAAGAGGCCAGGGAAATGATCCGCAAGGCCTTCTCGAGAAAATCGGATTTGGCCGGAGTCGAGGAGGTCTTAAACGAAGTTTATAGGCAGAAAAAAGACAGTGGTCAGAAGTCAGAAATCAGAAGTCAGAAATCAGAAGTCAGGGAAAATGAAAAAAGAAAAAGCATCGGGAAGAGAGAAGTTAAACTTTGAGCGAGCGGAGCGCGAGAAACTTTTGACACCCGAGGTTCGGGATGTCGAGAGCGTGGTCGAGATTTCGCTCCGGCCCTCGAAGATCGCGGAGTTCATCGGCCAGGAGAACCTGAAGGAAAATCTCTCGATCGCGCTGGCCGCGGCCCGGAAACGCAAAGAGCCACTCGAGCACCTTCTACTTTCGGGCCCGCCGGGGCTTGGGAAAACCACGCTTGCCCACATCGTCGCCCACGAAATGGGCGCCAAGATCGTCGCCACGAGCGGCCCGGCGATCGAGCGCGCGGGCGACCTGATCGGCATTTTGACGAATCTCGAAGAGGGCGACATTCTTTTCATTGACGAGATCCACCGGCTCTCGAAAGTGGTCGAGGAATTTGTTTACCCCGCGATGGAGGATTACAAAATCGATTTTGTCGTCGACAAGGGGCCGACCGCCAAGACCATTAAATTTTCCCTCAAACGTTTCACGCTGATCGGCGCCACGACGCGCCAGGGGCTTTTGAGCTCGCCCCTCCGGGACCGGTTCGGCGTGAACTTTCACCTCGATTTTTATGAGCCGGAGGATCTGATGAAGATCATCGAGCGTTCGGCCAAACTCCTGTCGATCCCGGTCGAGAAGGAGGCCGCGCTCGAGCTCGCGCGCTGTTCGCGCGGCACGCCGCGCGTGGCTAACCGTCTTTTGCGGCGGGTGCGCGATTATGCCGAGGTGAAATTAAACGGCCGGATCGATTCGGCGGCGGTCGGCGAGGCGCTTCGCGGGCACGGGATCGATTCGCTCGGGCTGGATGAGCTGGACCGGAAGGTTCTAAAGATCATCATCGACACCTACGAAGGCGGGCCGGTGGGCGTGGAGTCGCTGGCCGCGACGCTGAACGAGGAAATCGACACGCTCGTCGATGTCGTCGAGCCTTTTTTATTGAAAAGAGGCTACTTAAAAAGAACGGCCCGCGGGCGGCAGGTGACGCCGCTTGCGCGCGAACATTTGAATGTTTCGGCGGCTTCGAAGGACAGGGACCTTTTTCATTCC
The DNA here is from genome assembly GCA_016197155.1 of Candidatus Omnitrophota bacterium. GTDB lineage: Bacteria > Omnitrophota > Gorgyraeia > 2-02-FULL-51-18 > 2-02-FULL-51-18 > JACPWF01. Next base: position 67,578 of record JACPWF010000036.1, read on the forward strand.
AAAAAATGAACCCTGTGTTCAATAGATTTTCCATTCCCGCGTTTCTCGTTTTTTTTCTGATGAGCCTCGTTTCCGCCGTCCCTTCCGGAACCGCCAAACCCGCCGAACCGGTTGTCCGAGTGCTCGTCATCGAAAACCAGAAGGACCTGCGTTTCACCGTCGGAGGCCGTTTCAAAATCACTCCCCTGCCGGTATCGGGGCGCGGCGCGCAGACCTTTCGCAAGGCGATCGGCGTCTCCGTCGCGCCTTCGCCGCTGGGCCTGGGGATCGGCGGCAAGGATTGGGTGACGCGCGGGGTCCGCCTCGAACCCGACGAGGACAATGACCTCTGGCTCAACGCGTCGCGTTTCCGGGGAGCCCTCGACATCTGGAAAGACAAAAACGGTTTTCTTTACGCGATCAACCGCGTGCCTCTCGAAGAATATCTGTACGGGGTTTTGCATCACGAGGTCGCGCCCTGGTGGCCGATGGAGGCGCTCAAGGCGCAGGCCGTCGCCGCGCGGACCTACGCGCGGTATCAGATGAGTGTCAGCGCCGCGGCGGAGTTTGACCTGAAAAGCACGACAAGCTCTCAAGTGTACGGCGGCAGTACCACCGAGCGCTACCGCACGAAGAAGGCCGTCGATGACACGGCCTCCGAGGTCCTGACCTACGGCGGTAAAATTTTTCCGGCCTACTTTCACGCGACCTGCGCGGGCATGACCGCGGGCGCGGCGGAACTTTGGAAGATTGATCTCGCGCCGGTCGCGGGCGGGGTGGTTTGCGATTATTGCCAAATCTCGCCGCATTATTACTGGCACGCGAAAATCCCGCTCTCGGAAATCGAGGAGGCGTTCAGGGCGAACGGCCGGCCGCTCGGCCAGATCCTCGGCATCGAAATCGTGACCCAGACGCCCTCGCACCGCGCGGGAAGCCTGCGCGTGACGGGCACCACCCAGTCGGCGCTCGTCGCCGTGAAAGATTTCCGCGTGTGGATGGGCGGCGACCGGATCCGGAGCGCTTTTTTCACCGTGCGCACGCACAGCGACGCGGCGGAATTCAGCGGGAAAGGCTGGGGGCACGGCGTCGGCCTTTGCCAATGGGGCGCCCTGGGACAGGCCCTTTTCGGAAAAAATTATAAAGACATTCTCAAATTTTATTATCCCGGATCCGAAATCACTTCTTTGCGATCGTGAACCTTTCCGATTGGGATTATCCCTTACCCAAGGAACTCATCGCTCAAGCGCCGGTCACGCCGAGGGACGCTTCGCGCCTTCTGGTCGCCGATCGAAAAACCCGGTCGCTTTCGGACCGCATTTTTCGGGACCTCGCCGAAATCATCCCGGCCGGCGACGTGCTGGTCCTGAATGACACGAAAGTTTTTCCCGCGAGAATTCCCGGACGAAAAAAAATAACGGGCGGAAAGGTGGACCTGCTTCTTTTGGAAGAATCCGCGTCCGACCCCCGCGTCTGGCGGTGCCTCGTTCAGCCGGCCATCAAAGAGGGGCAGGAAATTCTTTTGGAAGGCGCCGAGGCGGTTTTTCTAAAAAGGGATGCCGACGGCGTGCCGCTCGTTCAATTCAAATGCGACGGCGATGTCCGCCCGCTCGCCGAAAAAATCGGACAAATTCCCCTGCCGCCCTACATTAAAAGAGAGCCTGCCGCCGAGGACAAAGAAACCTACCAGACCGTTTATGCCGAGAAGGAGGGGGCGGTGGCCGCGCCCACGGCGGGACTGCATTTCACGCCGGGGCTTCTCGGGCGGATCCGTGAGAAGGGGATTGAAATTTTCTCCGTCACGCTTCACGTCGGTTATGGGACGTTCAGGCCCGTGGAAGATTTGGAAAATCACCGGATGCACGCGGAAGGTTTTGAACTTTCGCCGGCGGTGGCGGAGAAAATCAATCAGGCCAAGGCCGGGGGCCGAAAAATCTGGGCCGTGGGGACGACCACCCTTCGGGCGCTTGAGACCTGCGTTCAAAAAAAGAGGCTCATCCCCGGCAAGGGGCGCACCGATCTTTACATCAAAGAGCCGTTTGAATTTGAGGCCGTGGATCGCCTCGTTACCAATTTTCATCTGCCGCGGACGACGCTTTTGCTTCTCGTGTCCGCGTTCATGGGAGAAAAATTCAGAAAAACGGCGTACGCTCGCGCGGTCCGGGAAAAATACCGGTTTTACAGTTACGGCGACGCGATGGTGATTTTATGAGAAATATTTTTCAAATCGAGCACCGGGACGGCCAAACGCAGGCGCGGACGGGAATTTTAGAAACCGCGCACGGCCGGATCCGCACCCCCGTGTTCATGCCCGTCGGGACGCAGGGCTCCGTGAAGACCGTTTCCAATCAGGAGCTTCTCGAAGCGGGCGCCCAGGTGGTGTTGGCGAACACCTACCACCTGTTTCTCAGGCCGGGCGAAAAAGTCATCGGGGAGGCGGGGGGCCTTCACCCATTCATGTCCTGGAAAAAACCGATCCTGACGGATTCGGGCGGTTTTCAAATTTTTAGCCTGGCGACTTTGAATAAGGTTAAAAAAGAGGGCGTCGAATTTCAATCCCACATCGACGGCGCGCGGCACTTTCTGACGCCCGAGGACGTGATCCGGTGACCCACCTGATGGTGTCATCAGACATGGCCAGTTGGAGGGCAGCTCGTTTCTGCACCTTCTGTTGTCCGGATGAACGGATAGCGTCGATACCGCTAGAGGTCTGATAATAACCCCATTTTGATTTCCAAGTTTGGAATGATGCGCGGTCTTTCTCAATGTCGAAGA